>DATBSV010000202.1:0-20604 GCA_036559685.1 Casimicrobiaceae bacterium | reverse complement strand
TCCGCCAATCCCGAAGGGCGAACGCGAGTTCGCCCTTTTTGCTTCAGCAATACCGATGACGCCCATTCGATAGATCGCCATGTACGATTTCCTCGACAGACACAAGCGCGCCGTCCAGGTCATGCTGGGCATGGTGGCGCTCCCGTTCGCGTTCTTCGGCGTCGACTTCTACTTCCGCGGCGGCGGGGCCGACGACGTCGTCGCGACCGTCGGCTCGCAGAAGATCATGCGCGCCGAGTTCGACAACGCGCTACGCGAGCAGGGTGAGCGGATGCGCAACGCGATGGGCGGCCGCGGCTACGACCCCGCGCTGCTCGACAACCCCGAGGTGCGCTTCGCGGTCGTCGAGAACCTCGTCAACCAGCGCCTGCTCGCCGACGAGGCGCGCAAGGAGCGCTTCCGCGTCTCGGATGCGCAGCTCGCGCAGTTCATCGCGGACATCCCGGCGTTCCAGGAGGACGGCAAGTTCTCGACCGAGCGCTACAAGACGCTGCTGCAGGGCCAGAACATGACGCCCGCGATCTTCGAGGACCGCGTGCGCCGCGAGCTCGCGCAGTCGCCGTTGCAGGATCCGCTGACGCAGGGCGCGATCGTCGCGAACGCGTCGGCCGCCCGCTACCTGAGCTTGCTGGAGCAGCGGCGCGAAGTCGCGGCGGCGACGATCGACGCCGAGGCGTACGCGAAGGATGCGAAGGTCGACGACGCGGCCGTCAAGGCGTTCTACGACCAGAACCCCACCGCGTTCGTGACGCCGGAGCAGGCGCGCATCGAGTACGCGCTCCTTTCCATCGACGCGCTTGCCGGCAAGGCGACCGTCGACGCGGCCGAGGTGCGCAAGCAATACGACGCCAACGTCGCGACCTATTCGACGCCGGAGGAGCGCACGGCGTCGCACATCCTGATCGCGGCCAAGCCCGACGCGAGCGACGCCGAGAAGGCGGCCGCGAAGCAGAAGGCCACCGACATCGCGGCGCAGGTACGCGCGGCCCCGCAGCGCTTCGCCGAGATCGCGAAGAAGGAATCGCAGGACCCGGGCTCGGCGCCGCAGGGCGGCGAGCTGGGCTCGTTCGGGCGCGGCACGATGGTCAAGGGGTTCGAGGACGCCGCGTTCGCGGCCAAGCCCGGCGACATCGTGGGCCCGGTGCAGACCGACTTCGGCTGGCACGTGATATTCGTCACCGGCGCGAAGGCCGCGACGCAACGGCCGTTCGACGAGGTCAAGGGCACGATCGAGGCCGATCTCAAGCGCCAGCGCGCGCAGCAGAAGTTCCAGACTGCGGCCGACCAGTTCCAGAACCTCGTCTACGAGCAGGCGGACTCGCTCGAGGGCGTGGGCAAGACGCTCGACATCCCGGTGCAGACGACCGGATTCGTCACCAAGTCGCAGCTGCAGCAGCTCGGCCGCAACAGCGCGAAGTTCGCCGACGCGGTGTTCTCGCCGGCGTCGGTCCAGGCCAAGCGCAACAGCGAGGCGATCGAGATCGCGCCTAACACGCTGATGGCGGCGCGCGTCGTCGAGTACAAGCCGGCGGCGCCGCGGCCATTCGACGAGGTGAAGGCCGAGATTCGCCGCCAGCTCGAGCGCCGCATGGCGGCCGACGCGGCCGAGCGCGTGGGCCGAGCCAAGCTAGCGCTCCTGCAGCAGGGCAAGTCGGACAAGGATGCCAGCGTCACGTTCGCGCGCCCGATCGAGCTGGCGCGCAACCAGTCTGGCGCAGGCGTTCCGCCCGACGCGCTACTGAAGATCTTCCAGGCCGACCCGACCAAGTTCCCGGCGTACGTGACCGGAACGACGCCGCGCGGCGGCTTCGCGATCTACCGCGTGACCAAGGTGATCGAGCCGACGTCGCTCGACGAGGCGCGACTCAAGCTCGCCAGCGAGCGCATGGGCGAACAGCTCGGGCGCGAGTTCGCGACCGCCTACCTCGCATCGCTCAAGTCTCGTGCGGACGTCAAGATCAACCAGCAGCAGCTCGAGAAGAAGCCGCAGCAGTAAGGCCGGCCGGCTTCAGCCCGCGGGACAGTACTCGCGGACCAGGCGTTGCTGCTCGGTGAGCCGGCGCGCGCGCTCGGCACCTTCGAGATAGACGCGCTCGCCTTTCTCGTTGGTGGTCATCAGCGGCTGGTCGGACTGGTAGGTGCGCGCGGCCGCGCGCGCCTGGGCGCAGACGTCGGCGCGCTTCTGCGCGTCGGCGCGCGTCTTCTCCGCCTTTTGGGCATCCTCGACGCGGTCCTTCTGCAGCTTGCGGAGCTCGGCGTCCTTGTTCGCCATCTCGCGCACCGCGTTCGGGTTGTCCGGCGGCGCGGCCGAGCCGACGACCTCGTACTTCTGCCCGCCGACCGGCGGCTGGTCGGAATAGACGACGCGCCCGTTCGCGTCGACCCACTTGTACGTCGCCGCGACGGCAGGCAGCGCGAGCGCGAGCGTGACCGCCGCGAGGGCGGCGAGCGCTGGCAGGTGGGCGAGGGTGCGGAAGGGCATGGGGCCACGGTACCGGAGGGGTGACCGCGTCGTCAACGCGCGGGCCGCCGGACGGTTGACCCGGGCGTCGCAACGGCGCGACAACCCCCGACGGCCGGGGCATTCCCGCGACGCGGGTATAATCCGTTTTTGCGCACGAGGAGTCTGACCCCCCATGCGTGTCGTTCGTACCGCGCTCACGTTCGACGACGTCCTTCTCATCCCCGCGCACTCCACGGTCGTTCCCCGCGAAGTCTCGCTCGCCACGCGCCTCACGCGCGGCATCGGCATCCAGATTCCCGTCGTTGCCGCGGCGATGGACACGGTCACCGAGTCGCGGCTCGCGATCGCCATCGCGCAGGAAGGCGGCATCGGCGTCGTCCACAAGAACCTGACGCCGGCGCGACAGGCGGCCGAGGTCGCGAAGGTCAAGCGGTTCGAGAGCGGCGTGGTCAAGGACCCGATCACGATCGCGCCGACGATGACGGTGCGCGACCTGCTCGCGTTGATCGCGCGCTACCGCTTCAGCGGCCTGCCGGTCGTCGAGGGCAAGCGCGTCGTCGGCATCGTCACCAACCGCGACCTGCGCTTCGAGACCGAGCTCGACCAGCCGGTCGCGGCGATCATGACGCCCGGCGACAAGCTCGTGACCGTCCCCGAGGGCACCGACCTCGAGACCGCCAAGCAGCTGATGCACCGTCACCGCCTCGAGCGCGTGCTGGTGCTCTCGCCCGATCGCGAGCTCAAGGGGCTCATCACGGTCAAGGACATCCTTAAGGCGAACGAGCACCCGAACGCGTGCAAGGACGAGCTCGGCCGGCTGCGCGTCGGTGCAGCGGTCGGCGTCGCGAGCGACAACGAGGAGCGCACCGAGCTGCTCGTCGAGGCCGGCGCGGACGTCATCGTCGTCGATACCGCGCACGGCCACTCGCAGGGCGTGCTCGACCGCGTCGCCTGGGTCAAGAAGCGCTTCCCGCACGTGCAGGTCATCGGCGGCAACATCGCGACGGCGTCGGGCGCGAAGGCGCTCGTCGACCACGGCGCCGATGGCGTCAAGGTCGGCATCGGGCCGGGCTCGATCTGCACGACGCGCATCGTCGCGGGCGTCGGCGTGCCGCAGATCTCGGCGATCCAGTACGCGCTCGAGGGCGTCGCGGCCGCGGACGTCCCGATCATCGCCGACGGCGGCATCCGCTACTCGGGCGACGTCGCGAAGGCGATCGCTGCCGGCGCGTCGTCGGTGATGCTCGGGAGCCTCTTCGCCGGCACCGACGAGTCGCCCGGCGAGATCGAGCTGTTCCAGGGCCGCAGCTACAAGAGCTACCGCGGCATGGGCTCGCTCGGCGCGATGCAGCAGGGCAGCTCCGACCGCTATTTCCAGGAGCTCGAGGGCGAGGACCCGGCGGCCGCGGCCGAGAAGCTCGTGCCCGAGGGCATCGAAGGCCGCGTCCCGTACAAGGGCCCGATCCGCAACGTCGTGCACCAGCTGACCGGCGGCCTGCGCGCCGCGATGGGCTATTGCGGCTGCGCGACGGTCGCCGAGATGTCGCGCAAGGGCGAGTTCGTCCAGATCACGTCCGCGGGCATGCAGGAGTCGCACGTTCACGACGTGCAGATCGTCAAGGAAGCGCCGAACTATCGCGCGGGCTGACGCATGAGCGAGACCTCGATTGCCGACCGCCCGCCGCCGGTCCCCGCGGCGAGGCCGCCGCACCACGACCGCATCCTGATCCTCGACTTCGGCTCGCAGGTGACGCAGCTCATCGCGCGCCGGCTGCGCGACACGCACGTCTACTGCGAGATCCACCCGTGGGACGTCGGCGACGCCTTCGTTCGCGACTTCGGCGCGAAGGGAGTCATCCTGTCCGGCAGCCACGAGAGCGTGCACGACGCGGGCTCCGGGCGCGCGCCCGACGCGGTGTGGACGCTCGGCGTGCCGGTGCTCGGCATCTGCTACGGCATGCAGACGATGGCGCACCAGCTCGGCGGCAAGGTCGAGCTCGGCCACGTGCGCGAGTTCGGGTACGCCGAAGTTCGCGCGCGCGGGCATTCGCGGCTGCTTCGCGACATCCAGGATCGCGCGAACACGGAAGGGCACGGCCTGCTGGACGTGTGGATGAGCCACGGCGACAAGGTGACCGAGATCCCGCCGGGGTTCAAGGCGATCGCGTCGTCGAACGCGTGTGCGTTCGCGGCGATGGCCGACGAGGGGCGCGGCCTCTATGCGGTGCAGTTCCACCCCGAGGTCACGCACACGCCGCAGGGCAAGGCCATCCTCGCGCGCTTCGCGCACGAGATCTGCGGCTGCGGGCACGACTGGAACATGCACGACTATGCCGAGGAGGCGGTCGCGTCGATCCGGTCGACGGTCGGCGGCGACGAGGTGATCCTCGGCCTGTCGGGCGGCGTCGACTCGTCGGTCGCGGCCGCGCTGATCCACCGCGCGATCGGCGACCAGCTCACCTGCGTGTTCGTCGACCACGGCCTGTTGCGCCAGGACGAGGCGACGCAGGTGATGGACACCTTCGCGCGGAACCTCGGCGTGCGCGTGTTGCACGTCGACGCATCGGACGAGTTCCTGTCGGCGCTCGCCGGCGTCGACGACCCCGAGACGAAGCGCAAGATCATCGGAAAGCAGTTCATCGACGTATTCCAGCGCGAGGCGGCGAAGCGGCCGCGCGCGAAGTGGCTCGCGCAAGGCACGATCTACCCGGACGTCATCGAGAGCGCCAGCGCGAAGACCGGGAAGGCGCACAAGATCAAGTCGCACCACAACGTCGGCGGGCTGCCCGAGACGCTGCACCTCAAGCTACTCGAGCCGCTGCGCGAGCTGTTCAAGGACGAGGTGCGCGAGCTCGGCGTCGAGCTCGGCCTGCCGCGCGAGATGGTCTACCGGCACCCGTTCCCGGGGCCGGGGCTCGGCGTGCGCATCCTGGGCGAGGTCAAGCGCGAGTACGCGGACCTGTTGCGCCGCGCCGACGCGATCTTCATCGAGGAGTTGCGCGCCGCGCGCGACGACAAGGGGACGTCGTGGTACGACCTGACGGCCCAGGCGTTCGCCGTGTTCCTGCCGGTCCGCTCGGTCGGCGTGATGGGCGACGGGCGCACCTACGAGAACGCCGTCGCGCTGCGGGCCGTGCAGACGCCCGACTTCATGACGGCACGCTGGGCGCCGTTGCCGCACGAGCTGCTCGCGCGCGTCTCGAACCGCATCACCAACGAGGTTCGCGGCATCAATCGCGTCGTCTACGACGTGTCCAGCAAGCCGCCCGCGACGATCGAGTGGGAGTGAGCGAGACGCGCCGTGTCACGCGCCGGCGAGCGCTTCGATGGCGATCGCCGTCGTGACCGCCTCGCTGCCCCAGTAGGGCACCGGGCGCTGTGCCGCCTTGCACCAAGGCAGGCGCGGCCACGAGCCGTCGCCGCGCTGCGCGTTGACGATGGCGTCGATGGTCACCGGATCGCGCCGACCGGTGCCGAGAATCCACTGCGCGCATCCCAGGACGTCGCCCGGCGGCGGTTGCGCCGTCGTCACCGACGGCAGCCGATCGGGACGCAGGCCGGCGCGACGCGCGGCGTACGCCGTCGCGCACGCCGATACGTAGTAGCGAGGGCCGTCGACGCGTCTCGCGATCAGGCGTTCCACCGCGGCGATCTCGGCGTGCGACGCCGGGGCGCCGAGCTCGTCGAGCGCGAGCACGACGTTGCCGTTGACGACGGCGTCGTCGCGCCCGGACCCCGCCCACATCCCGGTGTCGGGCCAGGTGCGGAACGGTCCCTCCGGCGCGCGCCAGAAGGTGCGGAGAAGCGCAGCGCCGCCGTGGAGGTCCGCGTCGGGCGCGTGGTGCGCGAGCGCGGCAAGGGCGCAAGCGGTCGTATCGGCGTCGGGGGGGATGTCGAGCGATCGGTCGAACGCCCAGAGGCCGTCGGGCCTGCGCGCGGAGCGCAGGTACGCGGTCGCGCGTCGCATGCTGTCGGGTGAAAGGCGCGAACCGACGGCCAGGAGGACGCAGGCGGTCGAGAACACCGGATCGCAATCGCGCCAATGCCCCGGCGGCGTCACCGTCGCCAGCGGAAAGCTTCCGTCGGGCCGTTGTTGCTTGGCGAGCGCCGACACGCCCGCGGCGATCGCCGTGGCGATGCGCGTCATCGTGCCAGCCGCACCGGCAGGTGGGCGAGTCCGCGGAGCACGGAATGCCGCAACCAGACGAGCTGGCCGGGCGGGACCGCGAGCGTGAGCCCCGGGGCCAGGTCGAGCAGCGTCGCGAGCGCGATGCCGGCTTCCATGCGCGCGAGCGCCGCCCCGAGGCAGTAATGGATGCCGCGACCGAACGCGAGGTGCTTGCGCGCATCGCGGCCCAGGTCGAGGCGGTCGGGGTCCTCGAACGCCGCGGGATCGCGATTGATCGCGGGCAGAAGCAACCGGAGCTGTGTCCCGCGCGCGATCCGCGCATCGCCGAGCGCGAGGTCTTCGCTGGCGTACTGCGCCGTCGAAAGCTCCATCGGACCGTCGAAGCGCAGGAACTCGTCGATCGCCGTCTCCATCAACGCGGGCGTCGCGCGGAGCTGCGCGAGCGCATCCGGATGGCGCAGCAGCGCCAACGTCGCATTGCCGATCAGGTTCGATGTGGTCAGGTAGCCGCCGACCAGGAGCAGGAACGACATCGCGACGAACTCGTCGGTCGACAACCGGTCGCCGTCCTGCTCGGCGCGCGCGAGGTCGCTGACGAGGTCGTCGCGCGGATCGCGCCGGCGTGCCTCGAGGACTGCATGCAGCTGCGCGACGAAACGGGCACGGGCGTCCGCGAACCCGGGCGTCGAGCCGCGGCCGACGCTCACGGCGTACGCGAACGCACGGAAGCGTTTGCGGTCGTCGATCGGAATGCCGAGCAGCTCGGTGATGATGATCAGCGGCAGCTCGGTGGCGTAATCGTCGACGAGGTCCATCTCGCCGCGAGCCCGGCCCCGCTCGAGCAGCTCGCGCGCGAGTGCGCCGACACGGCCCCGATACCGTTCGACCAGCCTTGGCGTGAACGCGCGCGCGACGAGCCCGCGCAGCCGCGTGTGGACGGGGGGATCGCTCTCGATGAGATCGGTCCCGAACCCGCGGGTCGGCGGAGCGCCGGGACGGCTGCGGACGATGCGCGGATCCTTGAGCAGCGCGACCGCGTCGTCGTGGCGCGTCACGAGCCACAGCCGTCCGAGGTCCGGAACGTAGGCCGGGTGAAACGGACCGGCGGCGCGCAGCGATGCATAGAACGGGTAGGGATCGGCCTTGAAGCCGGCGGGGTCGGTGTCGGGCCGCGCGAACGCATGCCCCTGCGATACAGGTGCGACCGGTGTGGGCGGCACGGTCGGCGCTGGGCCCGGCGGCGTCGGTGCCGCGACCGCGGCAATGGCCGCCGGCCGGAGCGGCTCGAGGACATTGAGCGCGAAGCGCGCGAGGCGATCGCGTTGCAACGCCAGCAGGAGCACGACGAGCGGAAACATCGTCGCGTCCTGCAGCGCCAGCGACACGGTGAGCGCGAGCGGCACCGACAGGGAATGGAACCGGCCCAGGAAGCCGTACGACACCGGCCGCACGGGCTTGCCCCGGAAGTGCCGCAGGGCGAGCATCGTCGCATCGGCGATCGCGAACGCGGCGACCAGCGGCGCAAGCATCGCGAGCGCGGCGACGACGCCGCAGGCGAGGATGATCTCGAGCGGGAGCACGACCCGGCGCACGAGGCGGGCGACCCTGGCGTCGCCGTGCGTCGTCGCGAACGTGCGCACGCCGGCGCGCGCGTCGCTCGCCCGGTCGATCAACTGGTGCACGAGGATGAACCGGACGCCGACCACGAACGCCATCGCGCAGAACAACACCGCCGCGGGATCCCACGCGTGGAGCGCCGTGAAGGCGATCGCGGGCGGTAGCGCGCGCTGGGACAATGCGGAGGCGACGATGCCGGCGACGCCCTTTTCCTTGAGGCGCGCCGGCGGCAGCGAGTACAGCGCCGCCACGGCGAGTGCGACGATCGTCAACCCGGTCGTCGCGATGTCGAAGAAGGCGAGGGCCACCGCGGCCGCGGCCAAGCCGGTGAGCCCCACGGTGAGGAGGGCCCGCTGAACGGGCCATGCCGCGACCGCGCGCGACTTTCCGGCCGCCCGATCGATGTCGCGGTCGGCATGGTCGTTGACGAGGTGGCCGAAGCTCGCATAGAGCACGAAGAGCGCGAGCAACGCGAGGATGTCGCCGATCCGCGTCGACGGGTCGGCGTCCCCGGCAAGGACGGCGTAGGCGAGGGCGCCGACGAACGGCGAGAGCTTCGTGTCGTGCCACTCGCTGAAACGTACCAGCGCGGGGAGCGTCGCGAGGCGCTGCCAAGGCGTTGCAAACGGCGACATCGGCGGAATGGCGAAGCGTCGGGACGCCGCGTTGTCGCACGATTCCCCAGCACACGCAAGGCGCCTCGGCCGGGCGGCGGGAACGCGCTCCGCGCTATGATCGCGCCGTGAGCGGCAAGCGCATCTTCGACTTCGGCGCGGTCACGTTCGGCAGCGAGGCGACGCGCCCGCGGCTGACCGACGCGCCCGCGCCGCGGCCGGGTCGGCCCGACCGCGGTGTCGCACCGCCCGAGCCGCGCGGCCCGATGCCGGTGGTCGTCGGCGTGCCGCGATCGGGCACGACGCTACTAGCCGTCATGCTCGACAGCCATCCGCGCGTCGCGATGCCGCCGGAGACCGCCTTTCTCACCGAGCTCGGCCGCCTCGACGGCCTGGCCGGCGACGCGCTCGAGCGCGGGTTCGTCGAGCTGGTGACGACCGACCGCTGGGGCGTGTCGAACTGGAACGACCTCGGCCTCGACAAGGGCGAGCTCGCGCAGCGGCTGCGCGAGCTGACGGCGTTCTCGGTCGGCGCGGGATTGCGCGTGCTGTTCGGGATGTACGCCGATCGCGCAGGCAAGGCGCTCTTCGGCGAGAAGACGCCGGCGGACGCGACGCACATGCCGCGGATCGCCTCGTTCCTGCCCGAGGCACGCTTCATCCACATCGTCCGCGACCCGCGCGATGTCGTCCTCTCGCTCGCGAAGACGTCCGCGGGCGCCGGCGTCCAGTCCTCGGCGCAGACCTGGGTCGACATGATCGGCGCCGCGCGCGCGGCGTCGCGCGGGCTGGACCACTATCACGAGCTGCGCTACGAGGATCTGCTCGACGATCCGGAGCGCAAGCTGCGCGAGATCTGCGCGTTTCTCGACCTCGACTTCGATGCCCGCATGCTCGACTACGGTGCGAGCGGCGAGCGCCATGTCGCGCATCTCGGCGACCGGATGACGCCCGACGGCCGCGCGATGGTGCCGAAGGCGCTGCGCGCGCGCATCCACGAGAACCTCGCACGTCCGATCCGCAAGGATCGCGTGGGGCAGTGGCGCAACGGGATGGGCGACGAGGACCGCGCGACCGTCGAGGCGATCGCCGGCCCGCTGATGCGGGAACTGGGATACCTATGAGCAACGAGACCTATGCGAAGGCGTGGTGTGCGACGGCGGTGAAGCAGGGCGTGGCGTTGGGCGTGCTCGCCGGCGACGCGTTCGCGGCAACGCTTGCGGCAGCTTCGCTCGCGATCCCCGCCGATGCGACGCTCGCGGAGCGCGAGGTCAACGAGCGCCTGCGCGCCTGGCTCGCGGGACCGGGCGCGATGCTCGCGACCGACCACGTCGAGCTCCGGCGCTGGCTCGTCGACCTGAAGCTGGTCGAGCGCGACGGCTACGGCCGCGCCTACAAGCGCGCCGCGCCACCGCCCGCGTTCGTCGATGCTGTCACGGCGATGGCCGCGATCGACGCTGTTGCGGTCGCCGACGACGCGCGCGCGTCGCACGCGAAAGCGCGCGCCGAGCGGCGCGCGCGGCACGAAGCGGCAAACGTGCGATGAGCCGCCGCAACATCGCGTCGGGCGCGCCGTGGGAGCCGATCGTCGGCTATTCGCGGGCCGTGGTCGTCGGCAACCAGGTGTGGGTGTCCGGCACGACGGCGACCGACGGGAAGGGCGGCATCGTCGGCCACGGCGACGCGGGAGCGCAGGCGCGCCAGGCGATCGCCAACATCGAAGCGGCGCTCGCGCAGGCGGGGGCTTCGCTCGCCGATGTCGTGCGCACGCGGATCTTCGTCGTCGACGTCACCGACTGGGAAGCGGTCGGTCGCGCGCACGGCGAGGCGTTCGCGGCGATCCGCCCGGCGTGCACGCTGGTCGAGGTGTCGGCGCTGATCGCGCCCGAGATCCTGGTCGAGATCGAGGCCGACGCGGTGATAGGGAGCGCGCGCTAGGGCGCGCTGCAGAACACCGGGCCTTCCTCGATCCACGCGGGCGCGGCGGCGCGAAGCGCGGCGATCGTCGCCGGGTCGCTCGCGTAGCGGTGGCGCGAGGCCAGGACCATGCCGCCCGGCCAGAAGAACCTCAGCACCGGCGTACTGCCTGCCGGGCAAACGCCCGCCGCGGGCAGGATCGCGCGGAACGCGATGCCTTCGTCGAACCAGTTGGGATTGATGCGCACGGCGGCGCACTCCGCCGCATTGCCGGTGAAGAAATGCGAGCTCGGTCCCACGCCCGGCGTGCCGAAGAAGCGGCAGACGTCGACGGTACCGCTCCCGCTCGTGCCCGCGGCGTAAGCCCGGAAGCCGAGTCCCGTGCGCACCCAGTTCGGGCCGACGGCCCCACGGTCGATCGCCGCGGCTTCGTCGGGATTCGCGGTCAGGAAATAGTGGTTGAGCGGCGCGTTGTAGAACTCGACGACGTCCACGGCCGGCGGTGCGACCGCGGGTGTCGTCACGACGCCGGTGCCGCGGATCGCGACGGTGGTCAGCCGCGCAAGCTCGGGCGCGTCGATGTTGAGCTGCGCCGGTCGCGTGCCGAGGGCGGCGGGCGTGAAGGTGAACGCGAGCTGGCAGCTGCGTCCGGCCGGCAGCGGCAACCCCACTGCGCAGTTGCCGGCGAAGTCGAAATCGTAGGCCGCCGGCCCGTTGATCACGAGCGCCGTGAAATGCAGCGACGACGGCCCGGCGTTGCGCAGCGTCAGGAGGCGCACCGGCGCAATCGCGCCGACGGCCTGCGGCCCGAAGTCGAGCGGCGAGGGCGTGATCTCGAGCGTCGCGCTACCGGCGCTCGCGTCGATCCCGCGCCCGTAGAACGTGATTAGCTGGCTGCCGGTCGACGTCGTGTTGTAGAGCCACACGCCTCCGGACACCTGCCCGGGCTGCGTCGGCGCGAAGGTGACGTCGATCCTGCAGGTTGCGCCCGCCGCGAGCGAAAGGCCGGTGACGCAGGTCGACGCGACGTGGAACGCGGGCGAGGTCGAGGCGTGGAGACTGACGTCGGTCAGCGTGAACGGCGCGTCGCCGCAGTTGGTCATGACCGCCGACTGCGTCGCGTTCGTGCCGAGCGCCTGGTCGCCGAACAGCATGACGTCGCGCGTCAGGCACATGCGCCCGTCCGCCTGCGCGGACGACGCGACCAGGCACAGTGCGAGGAGGAGCCAACGGATCATGGGGGGGCGCGAGTATATGATCGTTCCGGGGAGGCGGCCTTGCACGACGCATCAACGGACGATGACACCCGATGGATGGGCGAGGCGCTCGCGCTGGCCCGCGCGGCCGGCGCGCGCGGCGAGGTTCCGGTCGGCGCCGTCGTCGTGCTCGACGGACGGGTTGTCGGACGCGGCGCGAACGCGCCGATCTCGACGCACGACCCGACCGCGCACGCCGAGATCGCGGCGTTGCGCGAGGCGGCTGTGGCGCTGGGCAACTACCGGCTGCCGGGCGCGTCGCTCTACGCGACGATCGAGCCCTGCGCGATGTGCGCCGGCGCCATCCTGCACGCGCGCATCGCGCGCGTCGTCTACGGGGCCGCCGATCCCAAGACCGGCGCGTGCGGCTCGGTCGTCGACCTGTTCGCGGAGCCTCGGCTCAACCACCACGCGACGGTCGAGCGCGGCGTGCGCGCCGACGAGTGCGGCGCGCTGCTCTCGACGTTCTTCGCTTCCAAGCGCTAATCCCCGTAGAGCACGAAGCCGGCCCAGTGGGCCGGGGCGGCGTAGCGCGCTTCGCGCGCGAGCGATCGCTTGGTCGCCGCGAGTGCGTCGGCGTGCGCCTCCCCCCTGTGCACGCGCGCGAAAAAGCGACGCATGAATTCCGCGGTGCCCTCGTCGTAGACCGGCCACAGCGACAGCACGGCATTGCGGTTGCCGGCCACGAACAACGCGAACGGCAGCCCCATCACGCCCTCGCCCTGGATGTCGCGGCCGACGCCCGTGTCGCAGGCCGAAAGCACGACGAGGTCGCTCGCGAGGCGGTAGCCGACCCATTCGGCGACGGTCACGTAGCCGTCCGACGCCGGGTCGGCAGGATCGCGGCCGAGCACCAGCGCCGACAGCGCCGGCGCCTCGGTCGACAGGTAGCCGTGCGCGGCGAACAGCAGGTGTCGGTAGCGCATTAGCTCGCCGCTCGCATCGAGCGCCCGCAGGCGGGTCTCGGTCGCGTTCGCGTCGACATGGAGGTCGCGCGGCGGCGCCGCGAAGAGCCGGGCGACGGTGTCGATCTCGCGCTTCGCTCCCGGGAGCGGGCGCCACGCGAGCCCAAGGCTGTCGTACGCGCGCTGCGTCGCCTCCGGCGTGGCGTCGCGAACCGCGAGCTGGCCGACCGCGACGGCGGCATTGCGCACCGGAACCGCGGCCGGAGCGCCGCTCGGTTCGTAGCGCGCGGCGCCCATCGCCATCAGGTCGCGCCGCTCGGCGGCCCGCGCACGGCCGCGCGTGCGCTCGGTGACCAGCGCGAGCACCGAGAGCGACTGCACGTAGCTCACGCGGTAGCGCTCGAGGACGCGCCCGCGCGAGGTCGACAGCGCCTCGAACGGCACCAGCGCGAGCGCGCCGTCGGGCGAGAGCAGCACGCGCGTACGGCCGGCGAGCGCGCCTTCCAGCGGCTCGACGAGCATCCTGCCGAGCGCGCGCGTCAGTTCGCCCGCGTCGGTCACGCGCACGTCGTCGGGTGCAGTGCGCGCGAGCGACGCGACGAAGCTGCCGTCGGCGCGTCGCCAGACGACCGCGGGCGTCCCATCGCGTGGCGCGATCAGCGTGCGCAGCGCGCCCACGCTGTCCGCGAGACGCGGATGCGCGCCCAGGTCGAACGCGCGCGGCTCGCCGCGGCGGTCGACGACGAAAGCGCGCACGCGCGGGCCGTCGACGAGGTAGCTCACGAGCGCGGCATCGCGGGCCAGCAGGTCGCGCGCCGCGGACGCGTCGACGATCGTCGTGCCCGTGAGTTGCGCGTACTTGGGATGGGAAGCGCGCAGCGCGGCCCGGAGCTCGCCCAGCTCGCGCGCCGCGGCGGTGCGCTCGGCCTCGACCTTGACGCGCTCGGCGGGATCGCCGCGCAGCCGCGCGATCGCCTCGTCGAGCGACTCGATGCGACGCTCGAGCATGCGCAGCGACACCTGCTCGTCGCGCGTCAGACCGCTCGCCGACTCGGCGCGGCGGTGCGCGAGCATCTCGAGGAGCCCGCGTGCCTTCGAGAGCTCGAGCTGGCGAAACGCGTCGGCGGTCGCGCCCGCCTCGACGAGCAACGACACCAGCCGCTTGTACGCGGCGACCCAGACGGCGAACGCCGTGCGCTGCGATTCCGCCGACAGGCTCTGGACGCGCCGCCGGTCCTCGACCATCGCCACTAGCACGCGGTAGTGCTCGATCGCCGCCGCGCGCTCGCCCATGTCGGCCTCGACGGTCGCCAGTCGCCCGAGCGCGATCATCGTCTCGGGCGAGCGCGGCCGGAGCGCGGCGAACGCGTCGTAGGCGGCGCGCGCGTTCGAGCGAGCCGCCGGTGCATCGCCCCCGAGCGCCTCGAGACGCGCGAGGACGGTCAGCGCCTGCAGCGTCTCCGGATGCTCGGGGCCGCGCGTCTCGCGGCGGATCGAGAGCAGCTGCCGCTGCAGCGCGAGCCCGTCGCCGACGCGACCGTTGTCGGCGAGCGTCTGGGCGTACGCCTGCATGCTGTACAGGGTCTCGGGATGCGTCGGGCCGAGGACCGCGACGCGGTCGTCCCAGGCCTGGTGCGCGACCGCCATCGCATCCTCCTTGCGCCCGGTCGAGAACAGCGCGAACGCCAGGTTGTGACGGCAGCGCAGCGTCGCCGGATGCTTGTCGCCGAGCGCGCGGACGTAGCGGCCGCACGCGAGCTCGCGCAGCCTGAGCTCGTCGTCGTAGCGGCCGAGCTCGCGGTAGATGCCGGCGAGGTTGTTGAGCAGGAGCAGCGTCGTGGGATGGTCGGGGCCGACCTTGCCTTCGTAGGTTCGGAACAGCTGCTCGAGCGTCGCCTGCGCCTCGCCGAGGTCGCCGAGCTCGCCCTGCAGCGTCGCGAGATTCAGCTGCGTGCCGAGGAGGTCGAGGTCGTCGGCGTCGAGCAGCCGCTTGCGGCCCTCGATCGCGTCGCGAAGCTCGACGTCGGCGCGCTCGAGCTCGCCCAGGTCCCAGTGCGCGAGCGCGAGGTTCTGCAGGGTCCCGTACGCGTCCGGATGGCCCGCGCCGAGCGTCGCCACCAGCCGCTCGTACGCTTCGGACAGCGTGGCGGCCGCCGCCTTGTGTTCGCCCAGGTCCCATTCGAGCGAGCCGCGGCGGTCGAGCGCATTCAGCGTGTGGCGGTGTTCGGCGCCGAGCGCGGCGCGGCGCGTCGCGATCGCCTGCTCGGCGATCGGGAGCGCGGCCTTGGCGTCGCCCGCGCCGCGCAGGCGATCGACTTCGCGGATCGCGAGCGACGCGTCGAGCAGCCGCAGCGTCCGGGCGAGCGTGACGTCGCGCTCCGCCGCGGACGACGGCGCGAAGCGCACCGCGCCGGCGACCCGGCATTCGATGCGCTCGTAGCGGAAGCGGAAGCGCGCGGCGTAACCGCCGTCGGCGGCCTCGGTGACGAGCTCGCCCAGCTCGGCGATGTCGGAGTCGGGCGGCTCGGTCGAATCGCGAAGCTTCGAGGTCCCGGGAATCGGGCCGTCGACGAGCATCACCTGGCCGGACGCGTCGACGAGCACCGCGACCGCCGGCGCGGCAGCGGCGGGAAGCGCTGCGCCCGTGACGAGCGCGAGCGGGCCGTCGAAGCGCGGATGCAAGGCGCAGTGGCGACCCTCGAGGCTCGTCGCCACCGGTGCGCCCGCGTGCACCGCGGCCGGCGATTGCGCGAGCGCGCCGGTCGCGGCGATCGCCGCGCCGAGCAGCACCAAAGCGCGGCCGCGCAAGTGACGGTTCTCCCTTGGGAACGCGGGTTCGAAGCCTAGGTTACGCCCATGCGAGAATCACCGCATGGATCTCGGGGTCTACGCGCCGGCAGGCTACGCGACCGATCCGGACGCCGTGACACGCGCCGCCGAGCGGCTCCGCGCGCTGGGGCATCGCGTGTGGATCGACCTCGGTGCGCTCGGCCGCCACACGCGCTTCGCCGGGACCGACGCCGATCGGCTCGCGTCGATCGAGCGCATCGCGGCGCGCGACGACGTCGACGTCGCGGTCGCGCTGCGCGGCGGCTATGGCACGACGCGCCTGCTCGAGCGTCTTAACTTCGGCGCACTCGCGCGCGCCGGCAAGCGCTGGCTCGGCCACTCC
Organism: Casimicrobiaceae bacterium; assembly: GCA_036559685.1. Lineage (GTDB taxonomy): Bacteria > Pseudomonadota > Gammaproteobacteria > Burkholderiales > Casimicrobiaceae > VBCG01. Next base: position 4,530 of record DATBSV010000202.1, on the reverse strand, counting down.
GACTTCACGGCGTTCCAGTGCGCGGCGCTCGCGCGCGGCGGGATGGTCACGTACGCCGGTCCGACGTTCGCGTTCGACTTCGGCGCCGAGACGCCGAGCGCGTTCACGCTGACGCACTGCTTCGGGCTGCTGGGCGCATCCGAGTACGACGTGTCATGCACACTGGACGGCCCGGCGCAATGCAGCGTCGACGGCATGCTGTGGGGCGGCAACCTCGCGATGGTCGCCTCGCTCGTCGGCACGCCGTACCTGCCGAAGGTCGAGCGCGGCATCCTGTTCCTCGAGGACGTCGCCGAGCACCCGTACCGCGTCGAGCGGATGCTCTGGCAGCTCCACTACGCGGGCATCCTCGCCCATCAGCAGGCGATCCTGCTCGGCGCGTTCACCGACTACGCGCTCGCGCCCAACGACGGCGGCTACGACTTCGACGCCGCCGTCGCACGCATCCGCGATGCATGTGCGGTACCGATCTACACCGGGCTGCCGTTCGGCCACGTGCGCGACAAGCTCACGCTGCCGGTCGGCGGGCGCCTCGCGCTCGACGTACGCGACGGCGCCGCGCGCCTTCGGTTCCACGACTACGCGGCCGGGCGCGGATGAGCGCGCCTTTCGGGGTCCGCGTCGCCGACTTCGAGCGCGACTTCGACGACCTCCGCCGCATCCGCGTCGGCGTGTTCTGCATCGAGCAGAACGTCGACGAGTCGCTCGAATGGGACGGGATCGACGGCGACTGCGAGCACGCGCTCGCGGTCGACGCGGGCGGCGTCGCGATCGGTTGCGGGCGCCTGCTGCCCGACGGCCACATCGGGCGGCTCGCCGTGGTCGAGGCGTGGCGCGGGCGCGGCGTCGGCAGCGCGCTGCTCGAGCATTTCGTCGCGCTCGCGCGCGAGCGCGGCCACGCGATCGCGCGGCTCAACGCGCAGACGCACGCGATACCTTTCTACGAGGCGCACGGGTTCGCGATCAGCGGCGAGATCTTCGACGACGCCGGCATCCCGCACCGGGAGATGTCCAAGCGCCTGCGTTAGCGCGTCAGGCGGCGAGCGGGAAACGCGTGTCGACGGTGCCGGTCGTCGCGCCGGCAGGATCGAACGACCGCTCGACGAAGCGCGCCTCGCCATCGCGACCGACGACGAGCACGGTCGAGCAGCGCGTCCCGTACCGGATATCGTCGCGCTCGCTCACGATGAACGGCGCGGACAGCATGCGCTCCCAGTCGAGCGGGACCCCGGTCGACGGAAGCTTCGCGTCGGGCACGCGCTCGCGGTCGGCGAGCGCGTCGAACAGCGCTTCGAGCGACGCCTCGCCGCTCGCCGCCCATGCCCGCATCGCCGACGACAGGCGCTCGACCTTCGGCCACGGTGTGCCGAGCGCCGCGTTGGACAGGCCGGTCACGCCTTGCGGGAGCGCGCGGATGCCGTCCCCGCGGTTCGACTGCCACAACGCGGTGCGCGCATCGCCGGCGAGCAGGTTGTAGCCGTTGTAGCGTCCGCCATGCGACGCGAGCCGTTGCGCGAACGCGTCGATCGCCGGGGCGGCGAGCGCGTCGGTGACGATTCCGCCACGCGATGCCGCGAGCGCGTCGCGCTTCCCTGGCTCGCGCACGTTGGTCACCAGCGCCCAACGCCCGTCGCGGCGAACCCCGAACCAGGTGCCGCCGGCCTCGAGGTCGCGGCCGGCCAGACATTGCTCGCGCCACCAATGGGCGGGCTCGGCCGCGCGGTCGTGGAACTCGTCGCGGTTGGCGGCGATCGCAAGCAAATAGCGAGGGTGGGCGTCGAGCGCGACGGCGACCAGGCACATCGTCAGGTGCCGCTCACGCGTCCGGTTCGAGCGAGCCGCAGGCAACGAAACATTCGACGTGGCGGCCGCCGTCGGCGTACGCCTGCGCGTCGTGACGCTCGATCGCGTCGCGCAGCGACGCCTCGAACTCGCCCGGGTCGTCGACGCCTTCGTAGATCTCCATCCAGGTCTGCGGGTCGTCGGCGCGCTTCATCAGCCGGCCGACCACGCCGCAGTCGACGGCGACGTCGAGCATCATCGCGGTGACCGCGGCGCGCGCCTCGCACGCGTCGCCGGCGACGCGGTACCACACGTAGTACGACGGCGGCCCCGCGGCGCTCATCGCTAGAGCTTGACGCGCTTCGGCGCGCTGGTGGGCAGCGCGTAGGGAAGCGGCAGGCGCGCGAGCGCCGGACCGTCGTTCGTGCCCAGCCGCAAGTCGCCGTCCAGCGCGATCAGGTGCACGACCGCGATCAGGTCGCTGCCGCCGGGGACACCGACCGCGTCGACGACGAGCCCGGCGGTCTGGTCGGTGCCCGCGAGGAAGATCCTGGTGTTCGGCTCGGGCGGCGGCGCGTCGACGTGGAACGGATGCGCGCGCTCCTTGAGGATGCCCAGGTGCTGGATGCGCGCGACGATTTCCTGGCCCGGGTAGCAGCCCTTGGTGAAGCTCACGCCGCCCACGACTTCCCAGTTCGCCGTCTGCGCGATGTGCTTCTCCTGCGTCGCGAGCCGCACGTCGGCGACGCCCGCGCGGATGGCGAGCCAGCGCCATGCGTCCTCGCCGGTGCGCGTCGCATGCTCCGCGAGGCGCTCGACGGTTGCGCGCGCCCGATCGGTAGCCACGGCGAGAAGCACGCGGCCATCGGGCACGCCGATCGCCTCGCCGCCGTCGAATGGCGTGACGGTCTTCGGCGCGACGTCGATGCCGAGCGCTGCGGCGACCGCATTGCGCGCGCGCGGTCCGCCGACGCCGATCGCCGCCTGGTCGGCCGCGGCGAGCACGGCCTTCGACCGCATCACGAACATCGACAGGCGCTTGCGTATCGGCTCGGCCACGTCGGCGGCGAGGGCCATCCGGAAGCCGTTCGCCGTCCGCCACAGGAGCGCCGTGGCGAGCATCCGGCCCTTGGGCGAGTTGTAGGTCGTCCACTGGGACGCCCCTGGAGCGAGCTCGGCCACGTCGTTGCTGAGCTGGCCCTGCAGGAACGGCAAGGCGTCGGCGCCTGTCACGTCCACGAAGGCGGTGCCGGGCAGGGCGGTCACGAACGCCCCTGCGCGGGCGGCCTCGAAGGCGGCCGGGTCGGCCGATAGCGCGGGATTCGGGGCGGCGAGGGCGGTGTCCACGGGGAGGGCGGGGGGCGAGCCGAGGGTCAATTGAGGGTCAAATCCGTGCTAGAATATCAAGTTAGCTCGGCCCCTCCGGAATCGAAACGTCGCCGGAAGGGCCGAAATCCGCGCAGCCGGGGGTTCAGGGTGTCGGGCGGTCAGTTCACGAAACTGAGGCCCGACCAAGATTTGTCCCCGGGTGTCGCTCTTCAACCCTGACCCGAAAAGGAAAGAGCACCATGTCCGTCACGATGCGCCAGATGCTGGAGGCCGGCGTGCATTTCGGCCACCAGACCCGCTACTGGAACCCGAAGATGGCCGAGTACATCTTCGGCCACCGCAACAAGATCCACATCGTCAACCTCGAGCGCACGCTCGAGAAGTACAACGACGCGATGAAGTATGTCCGCCAGCTGGCGGCGAACAAGGGCACGATCCTGTTCGTCGGCACCAAGCGGCAGGCGCGCGAGATCATCGCCGAGGAAGCGAAGCGCGCGGCGATGCCGTTCGTCGACCAGCGCTGGCTCGGCGGCATGCTGACCAACTTCAAGACGGTCAAGGGCTCGATCAAGCGCCTGAAGGACCTCGAGCAGATGGCGTCCGACGGCACCTTCGACCGCATGTCGAAGAAGGAAGCGCTCCAGCTCAAGCGCGAGATGACCAAGCTGCAGCAGAGCCTCGGCGGCATCAAGGACATGAACGCGCTGCCCGACGCGATGTTCGTGATCGACGTCGGTTTCCACAAGATCGCGGTCACCGAGGCGAAGAAGCTCGGCATCCCGGTCGTCGCGGTCGTCGACACCAACCATTCGCCCGAAGGCATCGCGCACGTGATCCCGGGCAACGACGATTCGAGCCGCGCGATCCGGCTGTACGCGCGCGGCGCCGCCGACGCGGTCCTCGAGGGCCGCAGCACGGTGATCCAGGAGATCGTGGGCGGCGGCGACGAGTTCGTCGAGGTCGCCGACGAGCCGGCGACGAAATAACGACGGAGGGGGCCGCGGGCCCCCTTCTTTCGACACACCCGGCCGCGACGGCCGGAACCGCGGCCCGGGCCCACAAGGTCCGCGGCGCGGCGGACGGAGACGAAGCATGGCGGACATTTCCGCGAGCATGGTGATGGAGCTGCGCAGCCGTACCGGGCTGGGCATGATGGAATGCAAGAAGGCGCTGGCCGAGGCCGGCGGCGACATGGCGAAGGCGGAGGAGCTGCTCCGCATCCGTTCGGGCGCGAAGGCCAGCAAGGCCGCGTCGCGCGTGGCGGCCGAGGGCATCGTTGGCGTGTGGATGTCCGCCGACCACCGGACCGGCGCGCTGGTCGAGGTGAACTGCGAGACCGACTTCGTCGCGCGCAACGACGACTTCGTTGCATTTGCCAAGCGGCTCGCGCAGCTCGTGGCCGAAAAGGCCCCCTCCGAG
>DATBSV010000201.1:0-5026 GCA_036559685.1 Casimicrobiaceae bacterium | reverse complement strand
CGGCGTGAAGGTGTTCAACTGGCTCGCGACGATGTGGCGCGGCTCGATCACGTTCGAGACGCCGATGCTGTTCGCGCTGGGCTTCCTGTTCCTGTTCACGATGGGCGGCTTCACCGGCCTCGTGCTGGCGATCATGCCGGTCGACATCCAGCTGCACGACACCTACTACGTTGTCGCGCACTTCCACTACGTGATGGTGGCGGGCAGCCTGTTCGCGTTCTTCGGCGGCGTCTATCACTGGATCCCGAAGTGGACCGGCACGATGTACGACGAGAAGCTCGGCCAGATCCACTTCTGGCTGTCGCTGGTGTTCTTCAACGTCGCGTTCTTTCCGCAGCACTTCCTCGGGCTCGCCGGGATGCCGCGCCGGGTTCCCGACTACGCGACCCAGTTCGCCGACTGGAACATGGTGAGCTCGATCGGCGCGTTCGGCTTCGGCCTCTCGCAGCTCCTGCTCCTCTACATCGTGATCAAGTGCATCCGCCACGACGGCGCGAAGGCGCCCGCGAAGCCGTGGGAAGGCGCGACGACGCTCGAATGGACGGTGCCCTCGCCGGCGCCTTACCACACGTTCGAGACGCCGCCGGTCGTCAAGTGACCATGGACGCGCCGACCCCCCGTCGCGACGATCCCGCGGTCCGCGCCAGCATCCGGCGCACCGGCTGGATCCTCGCGTCGATCGCGGTCATCTTTTTCCTCGGCGTCCTCGCATCGCGGCTGATCGGCGACACGAGCCTCGCGATGACCGTCATCGGCGTCTCGGTATTCTCGTTCCTGCTGTTCGGCATCGGGCGGCACCTCAAGCGATGAGCGACGAGCACGACGACAAGCGGCAGGTGAACCGCTCGCTGTTCGTGCGGCTGGCCGTGGTCGTGGTCGGCATGTTCGCGTTCGGCTTCGCGCTGGTGCCGTTCTACGAGAAGATCTGCAAGGTGACCGGGCTGCGCGACATCGACCGGCCCGACGTCGTGACCAACACCCAGGTCGACGCGACGCGCACCGTCGTCGTCGAGCTCGACGCGAACACGCGCGGGCTGCCGTGGCGCTTCCGGCCGCTCCAGCCTTCGGTGTCGGTGCATCCGGGCGCGCTCACGCAGGTCGAGTACGAGATCGTCAACGAGACCGGCCGTCCGATGACCGGCCAGGCGATCCCGAGCTATGCGCCGCGGAACGCGGCCGGGCACTTCCGCAAGCTCGACTGCTTCTGCTTCACGACGCAGACGCTCGCGCCCGGCGAGCGGCGCCGCATGCCGGTCGTGTTCGTGCTCGACGCGGCGCTGCCCGCCGACGTCCACACGATCACGCTGTCGTACACGTTCTTCGAGGTCGAGGGCGGAGCGGCATCCAGCGCGGCGGCGAACGACAAGGCAACTGCGGCGCGCGGCTCCTAGCGCGCGTCCGCGACGAGTCAAGAGAAGAGGGGAGAGACGATGGTTTCGACGACGACGCCCGGCGGCCAGCCCTGGTACTACATCCCGCAGCCGTCGCACTGGCCGATCGTGGGCGCGGTCGCCATGCTGCTCATGGGCATGGGCGCCGCGTTCTGGTTCAACGGCTACGGCGCAGGCGCGTGGAGCGTCGCGCTGGGCTTCGCGACGCTGGTGTTCATGATGGTCGGCTGGTTCGGCAAGGTGATCTCCGAATCCGAGGCGCGCATCTTCAGCAAGCGGGTCGACATCTCGTTCCGCTGGGCGATGAGCTGGTTCATCTTCAGCGAGGTGATGTTCTTCGCGGCGTTCTTCGGCGCGCTGTTCTACGTGCGCAACCTGTCGGTGCCCGACCTCGGCGCCGGCACGATCACCGGCTCGACGCTGTGGCCGAACTACTCGTCCCAGTGGCCGACCGAGGGCCCGTACTTCACGCAGCGATTCACGCCGATGGGCGCGATGGGGATCCCGCTCCTCAACACGATCATCCTGCTGACGTCGGGCGTGACGCTCACGATCGCGCACCACGCGCTCAAGGCCGGCCACCGCGGCACGCTCGCGTTCTGGCTGTTCGCGACGATCGCGCTGGGCTTCACGTTCCTGGGCTTCCAGGCCTACGAGTACACGCACGCGTACAGCGAGCTCAACCTGAAGCTGAGCTCGGGCGTCTACGGCTCGACGTTCTTCATGCTGACCGGCTTCCACGGCATGCACGTGACGGTCGGCGCGATCATGTTGACCGTGATGTTCGGCCGCGTGCTGCGCGGCCACTTCGACGCGCAGCACCACTTCGCGTTCGAGGCCGCCGCGTGGTACTGGCACTTCGTCGACGTGGTGTGGCTGCTGCTGTTCGTGCTCGTGTACTGGCTCTGACGCGGGCGCGGCGCTTTTCGCCTCGGGGGCCGCGCACGCGGCCCTCGTCGCTTCCGGGACCGCGCTAGCGCAGGCCGCCTGGCGTGATCCAGCCCATCCAGTACGAGAACAGCAGGAACGCGACGACGGAGATCGACAGGCCGACGCGCACCGCGAGCGCGATGACGACCCGATTGCCCTTGCCTCGATCGCGATACAGGAACACGAGCGCCGTGAACAGCGCGACGACGACGGCGACGAGCCCGACAATGACGACGATGCGCATCGCATCCAGTCTAGCACCGCGACGATGAGCCCCCGGACCGCGAACCTCGTCACGAACGCCGCGGCCGTCGCCGCGATCGCGCTGTTCGTCGTCGCCGGCAACTGGCAACGCGGACGCATGAACGCGAAGGAGGCGGACCGGGCGGCCGTCATCGCGGCGGCAGCGGACGCGCCGGTGCCGCTTCCCGACCCGAACGACTGGACGGCGTGGCGCTGGCGTCGCGTCGTCGCGACCGGAACGTGGCGCGGCGCGGCGCAGCTTCTGATCGACAACCGCATCGTCGACGGCCATGCCGGGTTTTCCGTTATCACGCCGCTCGCGCTCGACGACGGACGCGCCGTGCTGGTCGACCGCGGCTGGACGCCGGCGGGCGCCGGCGAGTCGCGCGTGCCGCGCGTCGATGCGCCGTCGGGACGCGCCACGGTCGCGGGCCGCGTCGTCGTGCCGCCCGCTCGCTACCTCGAGCTCGGCGCGACGGCGGCGCCGTCGAGCAACGTTTGGCAGAACCTCGACCCGGCGCGCATTGCGACGGCGACGGGCTTGAAGCTCGTGCCGATCGTGATCGAGCAGGATCCTGCAGCGCCCGCGGACGGGCTGATGCGCCGCTGGGCTTCGTCGGGGCCGGACGCGACGACGCACCGCATCTACATGTGGCAGTGGTACCTGTTCGCCGCGCTGGTGGCGGTGCTCTGGATCGGGTTCACGGTCAAGCGCCTATGGGAGCGCGCGTGAACGCGCCGGCGAAGCGCAACCTGCGCACGATGTGGCTGATCCTCGCCGTGTGCGCGGCGCCGGTCGTCCTCTCGTTCGCGTTCTACTTCCTGCTCCCCTCGCGCACGAGCTCGAATTACGGCGAGCTGTTGCCGACGCAGGCGGCGCCGCACCTGACCGGCACGCGCGCGGACGGCAAGCCGTGGGCGATCGAGGACGCGCGCGGCCGCTGGATCATCGTCGTCGCGGCGCCGGCCGCTTGCGACGAGCGATGCGACGCGCGCCTCCACGCGACGCGCCAGGCGCGCACGATGCAGGGGCGCGAGCGCGAGCGCGTGACGCGCGTGTGGCTCGCGACCGGCGATGCGCCCGCGGATGGCGCCAGGCTCGCCGAGCACCCGGACCTCGTCGTGGTGCGCGCCGACGCGCGCGAAACCGAGCGGTTGCCGCGCGGCGCCGAGGCGATCTACCTCGTCGACCCGCTCGGCAACCAGGTGCTGGCGTGGCCCGCGTCGCCCGACATCCGCGGCATCGCGCGCGACCTCGCCAAGCTGCTGAAGGCGTCGCGGATCGGGTAAAATGAACGGTTCCGCCTCACGCGCCGCCATGACCTCGCTCGCCCTCGCCGAAACCCGATTCAAGCAATTCCTCGCGCTCGCGAAGCCGCGCGTCGTCTCGCTGATCGTCTTCTGCGCGGTGATCGGCATGTTCCTCGCGACGCCGGGGCTGCCGAACCCCGCCGTCGTGTTCGCCGCGACCGTCGGCATCGCGCTGGTGGCCGGCGCGGCCGCTGCGATCAACTGCCTCGTCGAGCAGAAGATCGACGCGAAGATGGCGCGCACGCGCGCGCGGCCGCTGCCCGCCGGCGAGCTGACGTCGATGCAGACGCTGGTGTTCGCATCGCTCGTCGGCGGCGCCGGGCTCGCGATCCTCGGCGCCTGGGTCAACCTCCTGACGATGGGGCTGACGCTCGCGACGTTCGTCGGCTACGCGATCGTCTACACGGTCCTCCTGAAGCCCGCGACGCCGCAGAACATCGTCATCGGCGGCGCGTCGGGCGCGATGCCGCCGGTGCTGGGCTGGGCGTCGGTCACCAACGACGTCGCGCCCGAGGCGCTGATCCTGTTCCTGATCATCTTCGTATGGACGCCGCCGCACTTCTGGTCGCTCGCGCTCTACCGCACGCAGGACTACGCGCGCGCGGGGCTGCCGATGCTGCCGGTCACGCACGGCGCGCTCTACACGCGCCTGATGATCATCCTGTACACGTTCGCGCTGATCGCCGTCTCGCTCCTGCCCTACGCGATCCGCATGAGCGGCATGCTCTACCTGATCGCGGCGCTCGCGCTCGGCGCGGTGTTCGCCGCCTACGCGATCGCGCTGTACGTCCGCTACAGCGACGCGCTCGCGCGCCGCACGTTCGCCTACTCGATCGCCTACCTCGCCGCGCTGTTCTCGGCGCTGCTGGTCGACCACTACTGGCGGTGAGCCGCGCGTCGCGCTGGATCCTGTCGTTCGCCGCGGCGGCGCTCCTCATCGGCTGCGGCAGCGGCGGCCCGTCGTTCAAGGGCTCCGACGTCACCGGCAGCTCGTTCGGCCGCGACTTCTCGCTGACCGATCCGGGCGGCGCGACGCGCACGCTCGCCGACTACCGCGGCAAGGCGGTCGTCCTGTTCTTCGGCTACACGCAGTGCCCGGATGTGTGCCCGACGACGCTCGCCGCGCTCGCCGAGGCGATGAAGGCGCTGGG
>DATBSV010000200.1:0-5356 GCA_036559685.1 Casimicrobiaceae bacterium | reverse complement strand
CATGATCGCGATCCAGCAGACCGAGCGCAACGGCAAGGTCGTCGTCGCCGCGCTCGTGTCGCCGGACGACGAGGTCATGCTGATCTCGACCGGCGGCGTGCTGATCCGCACCAAGGTCAACACGATCCGCGAGATGAGCCGCTCGACGCAGGGCGTGACGCTCATCAACCTGTCCGACGGCGAGAAGCTCGCCGGCCTCGAGCGCGTTGTCGAGCGCGACGAAGAAGAGCAGGAATAGGCGTCGTGTGAGCAGCGACGAGGAGCTTCGAAAGCACCGCGACGCGATCGACGCGCTCGATCGCGAAATCCTGGCGCGGTTGTCCGAGCGCGCGCGCCACGCGCAGGCGATCGGCAAGCTCAAGGAAGGCTCCGGCGGTCCCGCATACCGGCCCGAGCGCGAGGCGCAGGTGCTCGCGCGCATCGCCGAGGCGAATCCGGGACCGCTGCCCGACGACGCGGTGCGGCTCCTGTTCCGGCAGGTCATGTCGGCGTGCCTGGCGCTCGAGCGGCCGTTGCGCATCGCGTACCTCGGCCCGCCCGGGACGTTCACGCATGCCGCGGTCGAGTCGCATTTCGGTGCGTTCGTCGACGGCGTGCCCGAGGCGTCGATCGACGAGGTGTTCCGCGCGGCCGAGTCGGGCCGCGCCGACTACGCGGTGGTGCCGGTCGAAAACTCGACCGAGGGCGCGGTGGGCCGCACGCTCGACCTGATGGTCGCGAGCGACCTGGCCGTCGTCGGCGAGGTGAAGCTCCGCGTGCACCAGAACCTGCTGTCGAACGCGGCGTCACTGGGCGAGATCAAGCGCATCTACTCGCACGCGCAGTCGTTCGCGCAGACCGTTCAATGGCTGTCGCGACATTTGCCTTCGGTGCCTCGCGTCGTCGCCGCCAGCAACGCCGAGGCTGCACGTCTCGCCGCCCAGGAGGCGGGCGCCGCAGCGATCGCCGGCGCCATCGCCGCGACGATCTACGGCCTGCCGACGCTCGCCGCGCACATCGAGGACGAGCCCAACAACACGACGCGCTTCTGGGTGCTCGGTAACCAGCACGTCGGCGCATCGGGACGCGACGAGACCTCGCTTGTCACCTCGGCGCCGAACCGGCCGGGCGCGGTGCACGCGCTGCTGGAGCCGCTCGCGAAGCACGGCGTGTCGATGACGCGCTTCGAGTCGCGTCCGGCGCGCACTGGCAACTGGGAATACCTGTTCTACATCGACGTGACCGGCCACCGCGACGATCCGCCGGTGGCGGCGGCGCTCGCCGAGCTCGGCCAGCGCGCGCCGTACCTCAAGGTCCTCGGCTCGTATCCGGCCGCGCGGGAGCCTTGATGGACACGAAGGTTCGCAACGCGGCAGCGGAGAAGGCGCCCGCGTGGGTGCGCGGCATCGCGCCCTATGTACCGGGGAAGCCCATCGAGGAGCTCGCGCGCGAGCTCAATCTCGACCCTTCCACGATCGTGAAGCTCGCGTCGAACGAGAATCCCCGCGGCCCGAGCCCGAAGGCGATCGGCGCGATCGCCGACGCGGCCGCCGAGCTCACGCGCTACCCGGACGGCAACGGCTACGCGCTGCGCGCCGCGCTCGCGTTGCGCCACGGCGTCGCGCCCGAGCGCATCGTGCTCGGCAACGGCAGCAACGACATCCTCGAGCTCGTCTCGCAGGCGTTCCTCACCCCCGGCGACGAGGCCGTCTATGCGCAGCACGCATTCGCCGTGTACCCGCTCGCCACGCACGCGCGCGGCGCGAAGGGCATCGAGGTGCCCGCGCGCGACTACGGCCACGACCTCGACGCGATGGCCGCCGCGATCACGCCGCGCACGCGCGTGGTGTTCGTCGCGAACCCGAACAACCCGACCGGCACCTGGATCGCACCGTCGAAGGTCGCCGCGTTCCTCGACGCGGTGCCGCGCGACGTCGTCGTGGTGCTCGACGAGGCCTACGACGAGTACCTCGACGAGGCCGACCAATCGCCCGCGATCACCTGGGTCGTGCGCCACGCGAACCTCGTCGTGTCGCGCACGTTCTCGAAGGCGTACGGCCTCGCGGCGCTGCGCGTCGGTTATGGCGTCATGGACCCGTCGGTCGCCGACATGCTGAACCGCGTGCGCCAGCCGTTCAACGTCAACGCGCTCGCGCAGGCCGCCGCGATCGCCGCGCTCGCGGACACGGATTACGTCGCGGAAAGCGCGCGCCTCAACCGGCAGGGCCTCGAGCGCCTCGAGGAGGGCCTCGCGGCCCTCGGCATCGCGACGCTTCCGTCGCACGGCAACTTCATCCTCGCGCGCGTCGGCGATGCGGCGCGCATCTATGCCGATCTCCTGCGCCAGGGCGTCATCGTGCGCCCCGTCGCGGGCTACGGCTTGCCCGAGTGGTTGCGCGTCACCGTCGGATTGCCGGCGGAGAACGAGCGCTTCCTCACGGCGCTCGCGCATACCCTCGGCCGCTAGGCGCGCGTGAACCGACTCGTTGTCATCGGCGTCGGGCTGATCGGGGGCTCGTGCGCGCTCGCGCTCAAGGCGGCCGGCGCGGTAGGCGAGGTCGTGGGCGTCGGACGCACGCGCGGCAACCTCGACGACGCGCGCTCGCGGGGCATCGTCGAGCGCGCGTACACGCTCGACGAGCGTTGGACCGACGAGCTTCGCGAGGCCGATGTCGTGCTCGTCGCCACGCCGGTCGCGCAGATCGCGCCGCTGCTCGCGACGATCGCCGCGCACGCGGGACCGCACACCGTCGTCACCGACGCGGGCAGCACCAAGCAGGACGTCGTCGCGGCCGCGGCGAAGGCGTTCGGCGCGCGCGCGGAGCGCTTCGTGCCGGCGCACCCGATCGCCGGGACCGAGCATTCGGGCGCCGCTTCGGCTTTTCCGACGCTGTTTCGCGACCGCACGACCATCCTCACGCCCGGCGCGCACACGGCTTCCGACGCGGTCGCGACCGTCCGGACGATGTGGGAGACCTGCGGCGCGCGCGTGAGCCTCCTCGACGCCGCGCAGCACGACCGCATCTTCGCGGCGGTATCGCATCTTCCGCACGTGCTTGCGTTCGCGCTCGTCGCGGAGCTCGCCGCGCGACCCGACGCGGCCGACGTGTTCGCCCATGCCGCGTCCGGCTTCCGCGACTTCACGCGCATCGCGGGAAGCTCGCCCGAGATGTGGCGCGACATCGCGCTCGCCAACCGCGCGGCGCTGTCCGATGCGTTGCGCGACTACCGCGCGATGCTCGACCGCATGGCGCAGGCGATCGAGCGCGGGGACGGCGCCGCGCTCGAGCGGCTGTTCGCGCAGGCAAGCGACGCGCGGCGACGCTGGCAGGCCGCCACGACCGCGCCGAAGCCGGTCGACCGGTAACGCGATGGCGTCGGCCGACCTCAAGCTCGCGCCGGTCGCGCATGCCGAGGGCGTGGTCGCGCTGCCGGGCTCGAAAAGCATCAGCAACCGCGTGCTGCTGATCGCGGCGCTCGCCGACGGCACGACCACCGTCGACGGCGTGCTCGAAGCGGACGACACCGACCGCATGCTCGAGGCGCTGGAGGCGCTCGGCGTCGCGTTCGAGCACGACCCGGTCGGGCGCACGTGCGTCGTGCATGGCGCGGGCGGTACGTTCCGCAAGCGGTCGGCGCGCCTGACGCTCGGCAACGCGGGGACCGCGCTACGGCCGCTGACAGCCGTGCTCGCGGTGATCGGGGGCGATTACGTGCTCGACGGCGTCGCGCGCATGCGCGAGCGGCCGATTCGCCACCTCGTCGACGCGCTGCGGCCGCTCGGCGCGAAGGTCCGCTATCTCGGCAACGAAGGCTATCCGCCGGTCGCGGTCGGAAGCACGGGCGCGAGGGCGGGCGGAACCGCGCCGATCCGCGGCGACGTGTCGAGCCAGTACCTGTCGGCGCTGCTGATGGCGCTGCCGCTGGCGCGCGGCGCGGACCGGGCGGCGACGCGCGTCGAGGTGACGACGCCGCTCATCTCGCGGCCGTACGTCGAGATCACGACGCGGCTGATGCGTCGCTTCGGCGTCGACGTCGCCACGCCCGATCCCCAGACGTTCGTCGTGCCCGCCGGCGCGCGGTACGTAAGCCCGGGCCGCATCGTCGTCGAGGGGGACGCGTCGTCGGCGTCGTATTTCCTCGCCGCCGGCGTGCTGGGCGGCGGTCCCGTGCGCGTCACCGGCGTCGGGCGCCATGCGATCCAGGGCGACGTCGCGTTCGCCGACGTGCTCGCGCGACTCGGCGCCGATGTGCGCTTCGGCGACGAGTGGATCGAGGCGCGCGCAGGGCGCCCGCTGGAAGGCGGGACCCTCGATTGCACGGCGATTCCCGACGCCGCGATGACGCTCGCGATCACCGCGCTCGCGGCGCGCGCGCCGACGACGCTCACCGGCATCGCGAGCTGGCGCGTCAAGGAGACCGACCGCATCGCCGCGATGGCGACCGAGTTGCGCAAGGTCGGCGCGACCGTTGACGAAAGTGAAGATCGCCTGACCGTGCATCCGTTGCCCAAGCCTCGCTCCGCGACGATCGACACCTACGACGACCACCGGATGGCGATGTGCTTCTCGCTGGTCGCGTTGCTCGGGACGCCGGTGACGATCCGCGACCCGGCCTGCGTCCGCAAGACGTTCCCGGACTACTTCGACGTGTTCCGGCGCCTCGTGGGTCCGCGATGACCCCGCGGGGATCCCTTCCACCCGTGATTGCGATCGACGGCCCGGCCGCTTCGGGCAAGGGGACGCTCGCCGCCCGCGTCGCCGAAGCGCTGGGCTTCCACCTGCTGGACAGCGGGGCGCTCTACCGGATCGTGGCGCTGGCCGCCCTGCGCCGGGGCGTCCCGCTCGACGACCCGCAGGCGCTCGGCCGGCTGGCGGCCGGGCTCGACGTCGCGTTCGCCCCCGGCCGGGTCGAGCTGGACGGCGAGGACGTCACGCAGGCGATTCGCGACGAGCGCGTCTCCGGGGCCGCTTCCCGGGTGGCGATCCACCCGCCGGTCCGCACGTCGCTGGTCGAGCGCCAGCGCGCGTTCCGGCGCGCGCCGGGCCTGGTCGCGGACGGGCGCGACATGGGGACCGTGCTGTTCCCGGATGCGGGCACCAAGGTGTTCGTGACCGCCTCCCCGGAGGCCCGAGCCGAGCGCCGGTATAAACAGTTGATCGACAAAGGAATATCGGCTAACATTGAGGGTCTTTTGCATGACATCCGGATGCGCGACGCGCGCGACGGGGAAAGGGCGGCAGCGCCGCTCAAGCCCGCCGCGGACGCCGCGATCCTGGATACGACCGACCTGACGATCGACGCGGCGGTCGCCTTCGTACTGGAGCGGTTCTCGCGCTCGGCCGACGCGCCGGGTCGCCGGGAGCCGTGACGGCGC
>DATBSV010000199.1:0-2698 GCA_036559685.1 Casimicrobiaceae bacterium | reverse complement strand
TTGCTCGGCGTGCGGATCGCGCACCTGGAGCCGGCCGTCCCGGCGGGCGACCTCGCCTGAAGGCTGGCGCGACCGGCCCGATTGGTCCTATGATCCGCGCGGGACCCGAATCGAAGGGAACGGTCATGAAAGCACGTGCTGTCTTGCTCGTCGTCGGCGCGACGGTCGCGCTGCCGGCCCACGCGACGATGGCGATCCTGGCGACGCCGGTGCCCGGACTGGGCCTCGCCGGCGTCGCGGTGACGGGCGTCGTCGCGCTCGTCATCGCCTGGTGGCGGATGCGCAAGTAGCGCATCGCCCGGCCGACTCGCGTGGACGCGCCGCTGGCCGCCGCGGCGACGTATTTCGGCGCGCTCGTCGGCGGTTTCGCCCTCGTCGCCGTCTGGGAGACGTTCGCCGCCGCGCGCATGGCGCGCGCGTCGCTCGCTTCCCGCTGGTCGTCCAACTTCGCCCTGCTCGCGATCAACCACGGCGTGCTGCCGTGGATCACGCCGGTCTCGAACGCCGGTGCCGCGTGGCTCGCCGGCGAGAACTCGCTGGGTGTCTTCCATGCCTTCACCGTTCCGGCGCCGGTCGCGTTCGCGGTGACGCTCGTCGCGATGGACGGCGCGCGCTACGCGATGCATCGGCTGTTCCACGCGTGGCCGCTCCTGTGGCGCGTGCACCGCGTTCACCATAGCGACCTCGACTACGACCTGACCGTGGGCCTGCGCTTCCATCCGGTCGAGGCGCTCGTCGTCAACGTCGTGCTCGCGGGACTCGTGATCGCGCTGGGTGCGCCGTTCTGGGCGGTCGTCGCCTCCGATGCGATCACGATCGCGCACGGCTTCTTCGCGCACGGCAACGTCGCGCTGCCGCCCGCCGTCGACCGCGTGCTGCGCCGTTTCGTCGTCACGCCGGCGATGCACACGACGCATCACAGCGTCGAGCAGGACGAGTCGATGAGCAACCTCGGCTCGGTGCTGCCGTGGTGGGACTGGCTCTTCGGGACCTACTGCGCGGCGCCGCGCGCCGGCGACGCCATCGTTTTCGGTCTCGCCGACGAGCGCGACGCGGGCCGGCTCGGCCTGCCGCGCCTGCTGGCGATGCCGTTCGCACGATGAGCGCGTCGACCTACCCGCACCTGCTCGCGCCGCTCGACCTCGGGCATGTCACGCTGCGCAATCGCGCGCTCATGGGCTCGATGCACACCGGGCTCGAGGAGGAGAAGCGCGGCTTCGAGCGGCTCGCGCGCTTCTACGCCGAGCGCGCGCGCCATGGCGCGGGGCTGATCGTCACCGGCGGCATCGCGCCCGACTTCGCCGGGCGGCTCGCGCCGTTCTCCGCGCAATTGTCGTTCTCGTGGCAGGTCGCGCGGCACCGCATCGTTACCGAAGCAGTGCACGACGCCGGCGGACGCATCGCGATGCAGATCCTGCACGCGGGCCGCTACGCGCATCACCCGCTGCTCGTCGCACCGTCGGCGGTGCGCTCGCCGATCACGCCGTTCCGGCCGCGCGCGCTGTCCGAGCGCGGCATCCGCGCGACCATCGCCGACTTCGCGCGCTGCGCCGAGCTCGCGCGCCGCGCCGGCTACGACGGCGTCGAGGTGATGGGGTCCGAGGGCTACCTCATCAATCAGTTCATCGCGAAGCGCACCAACCACCGCGACGACGGTTGGGGCGGCGCCTTCGCGAATCGCATCCGCTTCGCGCTCGAGACGATGAAGGCCGTTCGATCCGCGGTCGGCCGCGACTTCATCGTGATCTACCGGCTGTCGATGCTCGACCTGGTCGAGGGCGGCAGCACGTGGGACGAGGTCGTCGAGCTCGCGCGCGGAGCCGAGGCCGCGGGCGCGACGATGATCAACACCGGCATCGGCTGGCACGAGGCGCGCGTGCCGACGATCGCGACGATGGTGCCGCGCGCGGCGTTCGCCTGGGTGACGCGCCGGCTCAAGGGCGCGGTACGCGTGCCGCTGATCACGACCAACCGGATCAACGACCCGGCCGTCGCCGAGGCGCTGCTCGCGCGCGGCGATGCCGACATGGTGTCGATGGCTCGGCCGTTTCTCGCCGACGCGGCGTTCGTGGCGAAGGCGGCGGCGGGGCGCGCCGACGAGATCAACACGTGCATCGCGTGCAACCAGGCGTGCCTCGACCACATCTTCGTCAACAAGGTCGCGTCGTGCCTCGTGAACCCGGCGGCGTGCCGCGAGGACGAGTTCGCGCTCGTGCCGGCGCGTGCGCGGCGCAGCGTCGCGGTCGTGGGCGCGGGACCTGCGGGGCTCGCGTGCGCGGTGACCGCCGCCGAGCGCGGCCACGACGTGACGCTGTTCGAGGCCGCGCACGAGATCGGCGGCCAGTTCAACCTCGCGAAGCGCATCCCGGGCAAGGAGGAGTTCGAGGAGACGCTGCGCTACTACCGCACGCGCCTTGCGAGCCTCGGCGTGCGCGTGCTGCTCGACAAGCGGGCGGAGGCCGGCGATGTCGCGGGCTTCGACGCGGTCGTGCTCGCGACCGGCATCGCGCCGCGCATGCCCGCGATCGCGGGCATCGGGCATCCGAAGGTCGCGAGCTACGTCGACATCGTCTCGGGTCGCCGCGAAGCTGGCGCGCGCGTCGCGATCGTCGGCGCGGGCGGGATCGGCTTCGACGTCGCCGAGCTGCTCACGCATGCGGGCGGCACGGACACGGTCGAGCGCTTTCGCGACCAGTGG
>DATBSV010000198.1:0-4574 GCA_036559685.1 Casimicrobiaceae bacterium | reverse complement strand
CGACGGCGGCGGCGGATTTGCCGACGCCGTGCTCGACGCGACGCCCGACGACGCGCGCGTTCGCATCGGTTGGCTGGGCGACCTCGACGGCCACCTCGCGATGGACGACGGCGTGCTCGCGACCTGCGAGGCGGCGTTGCGTCGTTTCGAGGGCCTCGGCGCGGCGGTCGAGCCCGTGTCTTCGCCGTTCGACGCGACGCGCATCTGGGACGCATGGCTCGTCTGGCGGCGCTGGATCGTCGCCGGGCGCATCGCGCCGTTTTTGCGCAAGCCGGAGCAGCGCGCGCTGGTCAAGCCCGAAGCGTTGTGGGAAGTCGACCAGGCGGAGGGACTCACCGGCAACGACACGATGCGAGCGAGCGTCGTGCGCACGGTGTTCCACCAGCAGATGCTCAACCTGTTCGGGAGCTACGACGTGATCGCGCTGCCGACCGCGCAGGTGTGGCCGTTTCCCGCGACGCAGCGGTGGCCGCACGAGATCGCCGGCCGCGCGATGGACACCTACCATCGCTGGATGGAGGTGACGATCTACGCGACGTTCGCGGGCCTCCCGTGCATCGCGGTGCCGGCGGGCTTCGGCGACCACGGCTTGCCGATGGGGCTGCAGCTGATCGGGCGTCCGCGCGCCGATGCCGAGTTGCTTCGCATTTCGGCAGCGTACGAGAACGCCATCGGCGACTGGCTCGGGCGGCGGCCGCCGGAGCTCGTGTAGCTACTTTCCAGCGAGGATCGATTCGTTGGAGTAACGCCGCGCGATGCCCCACAGCGCGAGCAGCGTCAGGACCGCGGGCACGACCCACGACAGCGCGAGATCGCCGGGCAGGATCGCCTCGCCGCGCAGCGCGCGGTTGAGCAGCAGGTACTGGCCGGAGATCGGCGCGGCGACGAGCCAGTCGGGCTCGCGGCGCTGCAGGAAGAGCTGCGCCACCGGCACGATCGACACGACGAACAGCATCAGCGACAGGTTGGTCTGCGCCTCCTTGATCGTGCGGCCGCGACTGCCGAGCCATAGCAGCAGCGCCGGCATCAGCGCGATCATCGGCAGCAGGATGACGAGGAAGCGGCCGAACTCGCGCGGGCCGAACAGGAACGGGATGCCGACCGGCGGCAACGGCGCGAACGAGAGCGTTAGATAGAAGCCGGTGAGCGTCACCAGCACGACGATCGCTGCGAACACCGCGACGGCGAGCCACTTGCCCGCGACGATCTCGCCCGCGGTCGCCGGCGTCGCGAGCAGCGGCTCGAGCGATTGCCGTTCGCGTTCTCCCGCCGTCGCGTCGAGCGCGAGCGGCATGCCGCCCATCACGGCGGAGAACAGGCCGTAGTACGCGACGAGGAACAGGATCAGCGAGCCCGACTGCTGCGGCGTCGCGAGATCCTCGGCGACGATCTCGAGCGGCTGTCCGACGTTGGGGACCACGCCGCGCAGCATCAGCCGCTGGGCGCCCCACTGCCGCGCGTAGGCGCGGATCAGCGATTCGGCCTGGTCGATCGACGCGCGGGCGCGGTCGCGCGAGCGGTCGTAGATCAGCCGCACGGTCGCGGGCTTGCCTTCGGCGACCTGTGCCGCGAAGTCGGGGCCGATCACGAGCGCGACGTCGAGCTCGCCCGCGCGGATGCGCGCCTGGGCATCCGGCGGCAGCGGGACGATGCGCACGCCTTCGCGCTCGAGGAACGCGATGAGCGCCGGCGCCCGCTCGGCGCCGCCGACGGGCAGCGCGAGCGTCCGTGCACGCTCGCCCTGCGACGCGATCATGTTGAAGATCAGCGCGAGGAAGATCGGGCCGGCGAGCGCGGCCATCGCGATTGTCATCATCATCGCGCGGCGGTCGCGGAACGTCTCGACCAGCTCCTTGACAGCGACGACGAGCGCCCGCTTCATGCAGCGAGCCCTTCACCGCTGCCGAGCAGCGTCACGAACGCGTCCTCGAGCGTCGCCGCGCCCGACTGCGCGATCAGCTCGGCCGCCGTGCCCGTCGCGACGACGCGTCCGTGGCCGAGTATGACGATGCGATCGCACAGCGCCGCGACTTCCTGCATGACGTGCGAGCTGAACAGGAGCGTCTTGCCGGCCGCGCGCAAGCGCCGGAGCTGCTCGCGCAGCGCGCGCACGCTCATGATGTCGAGGCCGTTGGTCGGCTCGTCGAGGAGGATCGTGTCGGGGTCGTGCACGAGCGCCCGCGCGATGGCGACCTTCATCTTCTCGCCTTGCGAGTAGCCCTGCGCTCGCCGGCTGGCGACGTCGGAGAGGCCCAGATCGTCGATCAGCGCGTCGATCCGCTTGTCGCGTTCCGCGCCACCGAGGCCATGGAGCGCCGCGTAGTACGCGATGTTCTCCCGGCCGCTCAGGCGCGGGTAGAGGCCGCGCGCGTCGGAGAGCACGCCGAGACGCTGCCGGACCGCCGCGCGCTCGGCGACGACGTCGCGGCCGTCGATCGTCGCATGCCCGGTGTCGGGCACGATCAGTGTGGCAAGCATCCGCAGCATCGTCGTCTTGCCAGCGCCGTTGGGACCGAGCAGGCCGGTGATCTCGCCGCCGGGCGCGACGAACGAGACGTCGTCGACGGCGCGGACCTCGCCGCGCTTGCCGAAACGTTTCGCCAGGTGCTCGACGACGATCACGGCGTCACCGGTCCCAGCAGCCCGGTCCAGAGCGCGGGGGGTTTCGACGCCTCGAGCTGCTTGACGCAGTCCTCGGGCAGCGTCGCGAAGCCGCCGTCGGCGACGAACGCGGCGATGAGCCGAGGCGCGCACGCGTGCGCCGACACGATGTGGCCGTAGCCGGGCGCGACGAGGTGCTTGTGGTTGGGCAGCGTCTTCGCGACGGCGTCGCCGTTGGCCGGCGGCGTGACCGGGTCGAGCCCGCCCGAGAGAATCAGCGCGGGAACGTCGCTTCGGACCGGCACGAACGCGTCGATCGGCGCGCGGCCGCGCGGCCACACGTCGCAGATCGCGAGCGTCATCCGCGCCAGGCGCGCCGAGCGCTTGCCCGCGAGCGCGTGCTCGCGCAGGCCCAGGCCCACGCGCGGCACGTCCTCGGCGCAGGTCACCGAGTAGTGCAGCGCGGTGTTCATCTGGCGCGCGAGGTCGCCGGTGAACGCGGTCGCGCTCGCGACCAGCGGAGCGAGGTCGCCGTCACGGGCGCGGGCGAGCAATGCCGGGATCAGCGCGATCGTCTCGGGCGCGTACAGCAGCGGCTGCAGCAGCCCGATCACCGTGTCGACCGACGCCGGCACGCGCCGTTGGGCGCCCGTCGACGGATCGACGATCTCGACGACGCGAGGCCGTTCGCCGAGCGTGCGCGCGATCGCGTCCAGCGTCGCCGCGGGGTCCGGCATCGCCTGGCGGCACGCCGCCGTTGCGCGGCAGCGCTCGAACAGGGCTTCCAGCGCGGACTCCCGCGACGGCCAGATGTCGAGCGAGATGATCATCTCCGGCGGCGCGACGCCGTCGAGCGTCACCGTGCGCGTGTATCCCGGGTGGCGGCGCAGGTAGTCGAGCGCGACGCGCGTGCCGTAGCTGCCGCCCCACAGGTTCCAGCGCGGCGCGCCCAGCGCGACGCGCACGGCCTCGAGGTCGTCGACGAAGGCCGCGGTGGTGTAGCGGCTCGCGTCGACGCCTTGCGCGGCAAGCTCGCTCGCGCAAGCCTTCGCGCGAGGCATGGGATCGGTCTCGAGGATCGCTTCCTTGAGACCCGCCTCGGAGAACGCGGCGCAGGTGAGCGGCGAGCTGCGTCCGGTACCGCGCTGGTCGACGAGCACGATGTCGCGCGTGCGGCGGATCTCGTTGAGCCGCGCGGCGAACGAGGCAAGCTCGCTGGCCGCCTGGCCGGGACCGCCGGCGAGGATCACGAACGGATCGGGCTTCGGCGTCAGCGTGTTCGCCGCGAGCACCGCCACGTGGATGCCGATCGTCCGGCCGTTCGGCTTCTCGCGATCCTCGGGGACCGTGACGACGCCGCAGCGCGCGGCGGTGGACAGGTGCGGGAGCCGGCATTCCTCGAGCGCGAGCGATCGCGTCGCGTCGCGGTCGCCGCCGCACGACGCGAGCGCGACCGAAACGATGGCGAGCACGGCGCCGAGTCTCATGGGGGCGCATCGTAGCAAACACGGTCGCGCGCGCTGGACTAGAATAATCCGATGGCAACGCGTTCGCTCGAGCCCGGCATTCGCACCGACCTGCGGGACACGATGAGCTACGGGGGCTACCTCGAGCTCGACCGCCTGCTTGGCGCGCAATTGCCGCGCTCGCGCGGCGCCGACGGCGAACCGCTGCACGACGAACTGCTCTTCATCATCCAGCACCAGGTCTCGGAGCTGTGGATGAAGCTCGCGATCCACGAGATCCGCGCGGCGATCGAGCGCGTCAAGGCCGACCGCCTGTCGGAGAGCTTCAAGATACTCGCGCGCGTCAAGGCCGTGCAGCGCCAGCTGTTCGAGCAGTGGGCGGTGCTCGAGACGCTGACGCCGTCCGAGTACGAAGCGATCCGACCCGCGCTCGGGTCGTCGTCCGGTTTCCAGTCCGCGCAGTACCGCGCGCTCGAGTTCCTGCTCGGCAACAAGCACGCCGACATG
>DATBSV010000197.1:0-22438 GCA_036559685.1 Casimicrobiaceae bacterium | reverse complement strand
CGCCTCCCGGAGGCATCCTGGTCTCGTCGTCGGTCTACGACCAGATCACCGGCAAGCTCGACCTCGGCTTCCAGGACATGGGCGAGCAGGAGCTCAAGAACATCTCGCGCCCGATCCGCGCGTTCAGCGTGTCGGGAGCGGCGGGAGCCATCCGGCCGGCGCCGCCGGCGCCGAGGCCGACGGTCCCCTCGGCAACTGCGCCGCGACGGCTCGGCCCGATCGCCATCGTCGCGATCGTCGTGCTCGGCGTCGGCGCGGTGCTCGCGATCACGCAGGGATGGCTGAGGCCGACGCCGCCCGAGCCGCGCGTCGACACCGCGAAGGCGAAGCTCGAGGCCGATCTCGCCACGGCCGAGAAGGCGCGCCTCGAGGCCGAGCAACGCGTGAAGGCGGCCGACGCCGAGACCGCGCGACTGCGCGCCGAGTCCCAGGCCGCCGCGCTGAAAGCGAAGGCCGAATCCGACGCCGCCGCGACCAGGGCCAAGGCCGCGGCTGCGGCCGACGCTGCCGCTATGCGCGCGAAAGCCGCCGCGCCGCCGCCTGCTGCGGTGCCGCCCCCGACGGCATCGCCCCCGCCGAAGGCCGCCGCTCCGGCGGTCGCCGCCTCACCGCCGCCCGCGAAAGCCGCGCTCGCGCCGACGAGCTACGACGGCATGTGGATCGTGCACCAGCAATGCGCGGCCCTGCCCGGCTCGCCCGCGTTCAATCGCGAAACCCCGCTCGCCGTGCTCGGCGGCGAGTTCTTCATCCAGCGCGGCAAGCCGGGCGAGCCCGGCTCGGGATCGCTGCGCGGCAAGCCGGAGGCCGACGGCACGATCGTGCTGACCGGCTCAGGCATCAGCGGCATCCAGGGCAGCTACGGCAACGCGTTCACCTCGCGCTTCGAAGGCGCGTGGACCGGCGACCGCTTCCGACTCAAGGGCCTCATCGGCTCGCGCCCCTGCCTGCTCGAGCTCTCGCGTCAGAACTGATCGAAGTAGTCGGGGTGCCGGCGCGCGATCGTGCGCGCGAGCGCGAGGTTCCGCGCGAGGTGCGAGGTCATCGTCTTCACCGCGCGCTTCGCGTCGCCGTCGCGCAGCGCCCTCGCGATCGCGCGATGATCGCGGATCGCCTGTGCCGCGCTGCCGAGCTCCGGCACGGCGATCGCGCGGATGCGGTGATGCAGGTCGCGCGCCTCGGCGACGACGCGCCACACGCCGCGCAGCCCGCTCGCCTCCACCAGCGCGTGGTGGAAGCGCGTGTCCGCGTCGAGCGCGCTGCCGATATCGCGCCTTGCGATCGCGGCTTGCTGCTCGTCGATGATCGTCGCGAGCGCTTTCGCCACGGCCGCACCCTCGCCGCGCGCGACGATGCGCTCGAGCACGGCACCCTCGACGGCCTGGCGCACGAACAGCGCCTCCTCGATGCGAAGCAGCGACAGCCGCGCGACGTAGGTCCCGCGCTGCGGGCGGATGTCGACGAGGCCTTCGTCGGCGAGGCGCAGGAGCGCTTCGCGTACGGGCGTGCGACTGACGCCGAAGCGCGCGGCGAGGTCGGGCTCGGCGATGGCGACGCCCGGGCCGAGCGCCACGTCGAGGATCGCCGCACGCAGCGTCGCGAGGATGCGCGCGCTTTCCGTCATGGCAGGCTCGCGAGCGCGGCGAGCTTCGCGTCCGACAGGTAGCCGTAGCGGTTGATCCAGGCGGCGAGCGATGCGTCGCGCGCGATCCCGACCCGCGCGACGACGTCGCCGATCGGCCCGTAGGCGTGCGCGAACGCAATGACCGGCACGCGGCCTGCGTCGGTCATCGCGGTCACGATCTTGTTGCGCTGCGCGAGCGCGCCGACCGGATGCGGATCGTCGCGCTCCGGGTAGCGCAGCAACGCGCCGTCGGTGACCAGGCCATCGGTCAGGCCGAGCAGCGCGGCGACGGCCGCCGTGACCGCATCGACGTCGCGCGTCGCGGCGCCCGGGCCGGCGAGGTCGTTCGCCCAATAGCGCGCCAGCATCGGCCAGTGCATCGTGTAGAGCTTGACGCCGACGCGATCCGCGATGCCTTCGAGCGCGTCGAGCGGAAACCCGGACATCCGGTGAAACGGCGGCGGGAAGGCCTGCGGCTCGAGGCGCCGACGCGAGCCGGGCACCGTGTCGAGCGCGCGACGCACCGTGCGCAACAGGCGCAGCACCGCGTCGCGCTTCGCGGAACGCAGCGGCGCGTAGGCGCCGTCGTCGCTGACCAGCGCATGCCAGTCGGCGGAAAGCATCGCGCCGTGCACGGCGATCGGACCGCTCGGCGCAGCGCCCGCGGCCGCGGCGCGAAGTTCGCGCGACCACGCGAGCACGCCGCGCGCGACCTCGCGCGGATCATGCCCGGCCTCGCGCATCAGCACCTGCATCGCCGGATGAAAGTCGAACAGGACGCTCTGGAAGTCGTACGGCGGCGCCTCGGGCCAGTCGAGGCGGAAGCCGGCCACGCCCGGGTAGCGCTCGGCGAGCTCGGCGCAAAGCGTCGCGACGTAGGCGACGACGTGCGGCGACGCGAGGCTGCCGTTGCGGTCGACGCGCGCCTCGTGCGGCGCACCGTCGGGGCCCAGGCAGCGGTCCTCGTCGGCCAGTCCCGAGAACTGGACGCGGTAGCCGGGCGGGCATGCGGCCATCACCTGAAGCAGCACCTCGATGCCGCGCGCGCGCGCCGCGTCGATCACGCGGTCGAGCAGGCCGGCATACAAGCGCGTGAGCGCCGTCGCGGGCGGCGGCTGGTAGCGCAGCCCGTAGTAACGCCGCGGGTCGTGCTCGAACGCGGGCGCCGTGCGCACCCAGAGCTCGGTGCGGCCGAACAGCGGTCGGTCGAGCGGCCGCACGCGCCCGGCTTCGCCGTCGGGCGGCGGCTCGCGCCCGCCTTCTCCGTCCGGGGCGACCTCGAGCACGTACGGCGAGGTCGCGATCGCCGTGGCGCCGAGCGCCGCAACGCGGTCGAGCACCGCGTCAACGCCTTCGCATTGGAACCACTCGGGCATCACGGTGACGCCGAGCGACGGGAAGGGTTTCGGAGTCAAGCGGGCTGGCGCGCAAGCATCTTGTCGACTAGTATATTAGTCGACTCCGGAGGCTTTCCGCCATGACCCTCACGTTCCCCCGCCGGCCGCTCCGCCGCCTCGTCGCCGCGCTCGCCTTGGCCGTCGCGCCGCTCGCCGCGGCGCAGACCTTCCCGTCGCAGCCCGTGCGGCTGATCGTTCCCGTCGCCGCCGGCGGCGGCATCGACACCGCGTTCCGCGCGATCGCGCCCGCCTGGGGCGAGGCGCTCGGCACGTCGATCGTCGTCGAGAACAAACCGGGCGGCGGCCAGGTGCTCGGCAGCGACCTCGTCGCGAAGGCGAAGCCCGACGGCTACACGCTCCTCGCGGCCGGCGTGCCTATCGCGTTCAACACCGCGCTCGGCCGCAAGCTCCCGTACGACGCGGTCAAGGACTTCACCCCGATCTCCCACGTCGTGAGCCAGCCGCTGCTCGTCGTCGTGAACCCATCCGTGCCGGTGAAGACCATGGGCGAGCTCGTCGCGTACGCGAAGGCGCAGAAGGAGCCGCTTCAATACACGACCGGCGGCATCGGCAGCTACGGCCACCTGTGGTGGGAGATGGTGCGCTCGAAGCACGGCATCGACGGCCAGCACATCGCCTACAACGGCATCGCGCCGGCGCTCAAAGACGTGATGGGCGGCCAGGTGCCGCTGCTGATCGACGCGATCGTGCCCTCGGGCACGCAGGTCAAGGCGGGCACGGTGCGCGGCATCGCGATCGTCGCCTCGCAGCGCGCGAAGTCGCTGTCCGAGCTTCCGACGCTGACCGAGCAGGGCTACGCCGGCCTCGATGCCGCGCCGTTCTACGGCGTGCTCGGGCCCGCGGGCATGGATCCCGCGGTCGTCCAGAAGCTTTCGTCCTCGCTCACGCGCGCGCTCGCGCGGCCCGACCTGCGCGAGAAGCTGCAGGAGCTGGGCTTCGACGTCGTCGCGAGCTCGCCCGACGCCTACACGAAGCTGATCCGCGATGAGATCGACCGCTGGTCGGCCGTCGTCAGGCAGCAGAACATCAAGGTCGATTAGGGCCGCTGCACTCCACGCGTCGCGAGCTGGATCCGATACAGGGAGCTCGACGCCGCGATGTAGAGCACGTTGCGGTCGCGCCCGCCGAACGTGACGTTGCCGACCTTCTCGGGCACCCCGATGCGGCCGACGCGCGCGCCGTCCGGCGCGTACACGTGCACGCCGTCGAGCGCGCTCGTGTAGATCCAGCCCTGGATGTCGACGCGGAATCCGTCGGGCACGCCCGGCGACACCTGCGCGAACACGCGCCCATTCTTCAATTCGCGTCCGCCGGCGACGTCGAACGCGAAGATGCAATGGTTCTCGCCCTGCCCCGGCAACGCACTGGACGTATCCGACACGTAGAGCGTCGTCTCGTCGGGCGAGAACGCGAGGCCGTTCGGATGCTCGGGCAACGCGGTGACCGGGTCGAGCGCGCCGCTGCGCGGATCGAAGCGGAACACGTAGCAGTCGCCGATCTCGGATTCGCCGCCATGCCCTTCCTCGGGGACGATCAGCCCGTAGGGCGGATCGGTGAACCAGATCGTGCCGTCCGACTTCACGACGATGTCGTTCGGAGCGTTGAAGCGCTTGCCCTGCCAGCGCTCGACGACCATGCGCTGGCCGGATCCGTCGACGTTGGTGCGGAACACGGCGCGCAAGCCGTGCGAGCAATGCAGGATCGTGCCGTCGTGGTCGCGCGTGTGGCCGTTGGTGAACTCGACCTTGTCGCGCCACACACTCATGCCGTCGCGCGCCGACCAGCGCAGCATCCGGTCGTTCGGGATGTCGCTCCACAGCACGCTGTCGTCCTCGGCGATCCACACCGGGCCTTCGCTCCAGATCGCCCCGGTCGCTAGGCGCTCGACCTGCGGACGCCCCGCGACGACCGGTGCGAAGCGCGGGTCGAGGACCTCGATGTCGGTCATGGAATGTGTACCCTCCGCGCTGCGCGCTTCGGCGCCGGTTCGCACTCGGGGCGGCCCGTCGTGCTCACGCCTTGAAGAAGTCCTGCTTGCCGCCGAGCCAGCGTGCAAGATGCGCGGCGGCGGCATCGGGAAAGCGCGCGAGCAAGTCGTCGGCCGCGTCGCGCGCCTGCTCGATCAGCGCGACGTCGCGCTCGAGGTCGGCGAAGCGCAGCATCGGCACGCCCGACTGGCGCGCGCCGAGGAACTCACCCGGGCCGCGGATCGCGAGGTCGTGGCGCGCGATCTCGAAGCCGTCGGTCGTCTCGTAGACGACCTTCAGCCGCTGCTTCGCGGTCTCCGACAGCGGCTCCTCGAACAGCAGGATGCACTGGCTCTCGGCCGCACCGCGACCGACGCGCCCGCGCAACTGGTGGAGCTGCGCGAGGCCGAAGCGCTCCGCGTGCTCGATCACCATGATCGACGCGTTGGGCACGTCGACGCCGACCTCGATCACCGTGGTCGCGACGAGCACCTTGACCTCGCCGCGCACGAACGCTTCCATGACCGCGGCCTTCTCGGCCGGCTTCATGCGTCCGTGCAGCAGGCCGACCGTCGTGCCTTGCCCGGCGTATGCCGCGGTGAGCTCGGCGTGCAGCGCGACCGCCGTCTGCAGCTCGAGCTTCTCGCTCTCCTCGATCAGCGGGCATACCCAGTACGCCTGCGCGCCCGCCGCGCAGCGCTTGCCGACGTGCTCGACGATCTCGACGCGGCGCTTCTGGTTGACCAGCCGCGTGACGACCGGCGTGCGTCCCGGCGGGAGCTCGTCGAGCACCGACACGTCGAGGTCGGCGTAGAACGTCATCGCGAGCGTGCGCGGGATCGGCGTCGCGCTCATCATGAGCTGGTGCGCCTCGGCGAGTCCCTTGCCGCGCAGCGCGAGCCTTTGCGCGACGCCGAAGCGGTGCTGCTCGTCGACGATCGCGAAGCCGAGGCGCGGCAGCTCGACGCCTTCCTGGAACAGCGCGTGCGTGCCCACCGCGAAGTGCGCGTCGCCGCTCGCGAGCCGCTCCTGCGCGCGCCGCCGCTCCTTCGCAGGCAGCGATCCGGACAGCCACGCGATCTCGACCGGCAGTCCCGCGAGCCAGGCGGCGAGCTTGCGGTAGTGCTGCTCGGCGAGGATCTCGGTCGGCGCCATGAATGCGACCTGGCGTCCGCTCTCGATCGCCTGCAGCGCCGCGAGCGCGGCGACTACGGTCTTGCCCGCGCCGACGTCGCCCTGCAGCAGGCGCTGCATCGGCATCGAGCGCTTGAGATCGTGGGCGATCTCGCGCGCGACCTTCTCCTGCGCGCGCGTGAGCTTGAAGCCGACGCGTTCGAGGAGCCGCCGCGCGAGCGCGCCGGTGCCGGTCAGGATCGGCGCGTTGCGCTTCGCCCGCGCCGCGCGGTGCATCTTGAGCGAGAGCTGTTGCGCGACGAGCTCGTCGAACTTGAGCCGCGTCCACGCCGGATGCGTGCGCGCGTCGAGCGCCTTCTGGGTGATCGGCGCGAGCCGCGGGGGCGGCGCGTGCAGGAAGTGCACCGCGTCGGCGAACTTCCACAGCGCGCGGCGCCGCACGACCTCGTCGGGCAGCGTCTCGGCGAGCCGCGCGGGATCGGCCGCGAGCGCGCGGGCGATCACCTTGCGCAACGTCTCCTGCCCGAGGCCCGCGGTCGTCGGGTAGACGGGCGTCAGCCGGTCGGCCAGCGGTTCCCCTTCCTTCACGACGCGGAACTGCGGATGGACGATCTCCGGCCCGAAGTAGCCTTCGCGCACGTCGCCGTAGACGCGCACGCGCGTCCCGGGCGCGAGCGCCTTCTGCTGGCTCGGATAGAACGAGAAGAAGCGCAGCACCAGCCGCGCGCGCGCGCCGCGATCCTCGCCATCCTCGATCAGCACCACGAGCTGGCGCCGCGGGCGGTACTGGATGTCGACGTTGACGACCGTGCCCTCGGTCTGGAGGGTCTCGCCGACGTTGACCGACGCGAGCGGCACCAGGCGTGTGTGGTCCTCGTAGCGCAGCGGCAGGTGCAGGACGAGGTCGGCTTCGCCGGCGATCCCCAGCCGGACGAGCTTGTCCGCGAGCGCCTCGCCGGGCTTAGCGCGCGGCGCGGGGGCGTCGGCGGGGCGGCGTCGGGTCGCGGGGGCCATCGCCGGGGACTCTAGCACCGCGCCTCGGGCGCTCCGGCGCCGACGTTACGTCGGGTCCGCGACGTAACAGCACGTTACATCGGCGTGGCGGCACGCCTCGCGCGGGACTAAAGTGGGTTCATGGGCGAGGGGGCGCTCCCGAACAACGAAACGATCCGCGACGAGCTCGCGCGGCTCATCGACAGCGAAGCGCTGCGTCGCGCGCCGAGCCACGTGCGCCTGTTGCGCTACCTGGTCGAGAAGCGGGTGACCGGCGACGCGGTCGCGCTGCGCGAGACCTCGATCGCCCTCGAGGTCTTCCGCCGCGACCCGTCCGCCTACGATCCGCGGACCGACCCGATCGTGCGCGTCTCGATCGGCCGCCTGCGCGAGCGCCTCGAGACCCATTACTCGCACTACGACGCGCCGCCGAAGGTGCGCATCGTGCTGCCGCGTGGCAGCTACGCGCCCGAATTCGTCCCGATCGCCGCGACCGAGTCGGCCGCGCCGGGCATCGCGGTGCTGCGCACGCGCAACGCGTCGGGCGATCCCGCGCTCGATGCGCGCGCCGCCGAGGTCGCCGACCATCTCGCCGACCGCCTCGCTCGCGCCGGCTTCCCGCGCGTGATCGCGCGAAGCTCGGTCGACCAGGCGCAGGCGCTGTCCGGCGACGCGCGCGGGATCGGCGCGCGCCTGGACGTTCCGTGGCTGGTCGAGTCGACGCTGTCGCGCGAGCCGCGCCACGACCTGCGCCTATCGGTGCGGCTCGTGCACGCCTCGGACGGCGGCGTGCGCTGGATCGAATCGGCGATCGCACCGCGCGACGACGACCGCCTCGTCGAGCGCATGGCCGACCTCGTCACGCTGCGCGCGTTCGAGACGCTGCCGTCGGGCGCCGTGCCGGCACCGTCACGACGCCACGAGCGGTTGCCCACGCCCGCGCGCGCCGCGCTCGACCGTTCCCGCCTGTTGCTGCTGCAACGTGCGCCGGCCGCCACCGACGAGGCGCTCGCGCTCGCCGAGTCGGTCGTCGCCGCGCATCCTGGCACCGCCGACGGCTGGGCGGGCGTCGCGAGCGCGCTCTATGGCCACCTGTCGTTCGGCACCGTCGACGCGGCATCGTGGACCGCGCGGCTGCGCGAGGCGTCGCAGCGCGCGCTCGCGCTCGACCCGTCGCAGCCGGTCGCGCTGCGCACGCTCGCGATCGTCGTCGGCAAGGGGGACCACGACTTCGAGGCGGCCGAGTTGCTGTTCACGCGCGCGCTCGCCGCGGCGCCGCACTACACGTCGGCGCGCCTCAACTACGCCGAGCTGCTCGCGCTCTCGGGCCGGCACGCCGATGCCGAGGTCGAGCTCAACCTCGCGCGGCTGCACGATCCGCTGTCGGCGTCGGTCCATCTCGCGTACGCCGTATTGTATGGCTACGCGCGGCGCCGCGGCGACGCGCGCGCGGCGTGGTCGCTGTGCCGCGCCGCCGGCGACACGAGCGCGTGGGTGCAGCTCGGCGAGGCGAGCAACGAACTCGCCGACGGGCACGCGATGCTCGCCTCGACGATGATCGACGAAGCCGCGCGGCGGCTGCCCGAGCTTCCCGCCGTGCTCGTGAGCCTCGCAGTCGTGCGTGCGACGCAGGGCGATGCGGCCGGTGCGCTCACGCTGGAGCGCGAATGCGCCGCGCGTTTCCCGCACTATTCGCCCGCGCAGCGCGCCGTTCCCGCCGCGTGGCGGGGCGATCACGCGCAAGTCCTGGCGCT
Source organism: Casimicrobiaceae bacterium (assembly GCA_036559685.1). Classification (GTDB taxonomy): domain Bacteria; phylum Pseudomonadota; class Gammaproteobacteria; order Burkholderiales; family Casimicrobiaceae; genus VBCG01. The sequence goes on along the minus strand of DATBSV010000197.1, from coordinate 13,551 downwards.
GATCGGCGAGGCGCTCGACACACGCGACCTCGAGCTCCTCGCGGCGACGCTCGATCCCGCGTTCGACACGTACGCGGGCGAGTCGGCGTTCGAAGCGTTGCGCGCGCGAAGCCCGATCTGGGCGCGTCGCGCGATGCGCTAGCGCCCGCGCAACATCGCGATCGCCTCGACCTCGATGCGCGCGCCGCGCGGCAGCGCCGCGACCTGGTAGGTCGAGCGCGCCGGATACGGCTGGCGGAAGCGCCTGGTCATGAGGTCGTTGACCTTCGCGAAGTCGCCCAGATCGGCGAGCAGGATCGACAGCTTGACGATGTCGTCGAGGTCGCCGCCGGCGGCCCTCAGCACCGCCTGCATGTTGTCGAGCACGCGCGCGGCCTGCGCCTCGATGCCGCCGTCGACGATGGCCATCGTCGTGGGATCGAGCGGGATCTGCCCCGACATCCACAGCGTGTCGCCGGTGCGGATCGCCTGCGAATAGGGCCCGATCGCGGCCGGCGCGTCGGGGCTGTGGATCGACTGCTTGGTCATGGATGCGCTCCCGTCGATGAAGGTCAGTTTAGCAGGGGCATAATAGCGGCCGAGGGAGGAGCGATGGCCGTCATCACCTGCGTCGAGGACCTGCGCGAGCTCGCGAAACGCCGCGTGCCGCGCATGTTCTACGACTACGCGGACTCGGGCTCGTGGACCGAGAGCACCTACCGCGCGAACCAGTCCGACCTGCAGTCGATCAGGCTGCGCCAGCGCGTCGCCGTCGACATCGACAAGCGTTCGACCGCGGCGACGATGGTCGGCGTGCCGGTGACGATGCCGGTCGCGATCGCGCCGGTCGGGATGACCGGCATGCAGCATCCCGACGGCGAGATCGCCGCCGCGCGCGCCGCCGAGAAGTTCGGCATCCCGTTCACGCTGTCCACGATGAGCATCTGCTCGATCGAGGACGTCGCGGCGGCGACCACGAAACCGTTCTGGTTCCAGCTCTACGTGATGCGCGAGCGCAAGTTCACCGAGAAGCTGATCGAGCGCGCGAAGGCGGCGAGGTGCGGCGCGTTGGTGTTGACGCTCGACCTGCAGATCCTCGGGCAACGCCACAAGGACCTCAAGAACGGCCTGTCCGCGCCGCCGCGGCCGACGCTCGCGAACCTGATCAACCTCGCGACCAAGCCCCGCTGGTGCATGGGCATGCTCGGCACCAAGCATCGCCAGTTCGGCAACATCGTCGGCCACGTCGAAGGCGTCGAGGACATGGCCTCGCTCGGGCACTGGACCAACCACCAGTTCGACCCGACGCTCGACTGGGACGACGTCGAGTGGGTCAAGCGGCTCTGGGGCGGCAAGCTGATCCTCAAGGGCATCCAGGACGTCGAGGACGCGCGACGCGCCGTCGACGTGGGCGCCGACGCGCTGATCGTGAGCAACCACGGCGGCCGCCAGCTCGACGGCGCCGAATCGAGCATCCGCGCATTGCCGGCGATCGCCGATGCCGTCGGTTCGAGCATCGAAGTTCACATGGACGGCGGCATCCGCTCGGGCCAGGACGTGCTGAAGGCGTGGGCGCTCGGCGCACGCGGCACGTACATCGGGCGCGCGATGGTGTGGGGACTCGGCGCGATGGGCGAAGCCGGCGTCACCAAGGTGCTCGAGCTCATCCGCAACGAGCTCGACCTCACGATGGCGTTCTGCGGGCGCACGCGCCTCGCCGACGTCGACGCTAGCGTCATCCTCCCCGGGACGGCGCCCCAGCGCCGATCGCCCAACGGAGGTTGAAGTTCGCCCGCCCGCACCGGCACGGGTGCGGGCGGGCAGTCGGACCCGGCCCGTCGGCCGAGCCCTTCGAAGCTAGCGCGGCGCGCCGCGGCGCACCAGGTTGACGAGCGCGAGCAGGATCACGGCGCCGAGCAGCGAGATCAGGAGTCCCGCCCCGCTGAAGTCGCCGGTGTTGATCGTCCCGATGCCGAACAGCGGCGTCAGCAGGAATCCCGCGAGCAGCGCGCCGACGATCCCGACGACGATGTTGAGCAGCACGCCCTGCTGCGCATCGGTGTTCATCATCTTGCTCGCGAGCCAGCCGAGCAGGCCGCCGATCACGATCCAGACCAGGAAATTCATCGTGGACTCCGTCGCGGGTGCCGCCGCCGCGCCCGGCGAAAAGTGCGCCCGTTCCATGAGGATGACGGGCGTCGCGGGGCGGCGACGACGTGAAACGTCAGCGCATCACGCGACCGAGCAGGTAGCCGATCGCAGCGGCGGCGGCCAGCATCGCGACCGGGCGGTCGCGGACCATCGTGCCGCACTGGTCGACGAATCGCTGCGCCTGGTCCTGCGCGCGTCCGGCCTTGTCCTCGGCCCATTCGGCCGCCGGGACCGCCTTGTCGGCCAGGCGATCGATCGTCTGGTGCGCCGATTCGGTGACGCGGTTGATGGTCGGCCGGATCTTGTCGGCGACGCGCTCGATGGTCTCGTGCGCCTTGTCGGCGGCCTTGTCGGCCATGTCCGGAACGTTCTGCGACATCGGGTTGTACGTGGTGCTGTGGGGCATGTGAGTCTCCTTGGTGTGGGCGCGCCGTCGCGCGACGTTCGGACGAAAGACCCGAGAACACTTGCAATCGACGTGCCCGCGTCGCGGCGCGCTAACTTGTTGATTCCGGAACGCTCGTCCATGCATGCGCGAGCACGGCCGGGAAATCGGACCGGTCGCGTTGCAAGACGCGGACACCGCGTCGTCCGGTGACGGACGCGCCTCCTACGCGACCGGCGTCGCGGCGCTCGGCTCGCGGACCGCCCCGAATTTGCCGGGGAAAAGTCCCCGCGTTATAATCAAGGGCTTACCGGGGACGTAGCTCAGCTGGGAGAGCGTCGCGTTCGCAATGCGAAGGTCGGGAGTTCGATCCTCCTCGTCTCCACCAGATCCGAGAAAAAGGCCGACGGCACCACCGTCGGCCTTTTTGCGTCGGGCTTAGCGATCCGCCCAGCGCACCGTGAACATGCACGCGGCCGCCCACGCGATGCCGAGCGCCCATCCGCCGGCGACATCCGTGGCCCAGTGCACGCCCATCGCCGCCCGGCTGATGCCGACGAGCAGGGCGAGCGAAGCGGCCGCGCCGAGGATGTAGGCCTTTTCGATCCGGCGCCGGTGCATGCGCGCGATGAGCGCGCCGAGGGTCAGGTACACGACGGCTGCCATGCTCGAGTGACCGCTCGGGTAGCTGGCGCCGTCGGCGACGAACTGCGCGAACTGTGCGTCGGGGCGCACGCGCGCGAAGCCGGCCTTGAACAACGCCACGGCCACCGCGCCGGAAACCACGGCGCCCGCCACGATCGCGGCCGTCGCCCATGAGCGCGTGATCGCCAGGTAACCGCAAGCGCCGAGCGTCACGAGCGCGAGCGTCACGGTGCTACCCAGGCCGCTCAAGTCGCGCATCACCTCGGCGAACCACGGATGCGCCGCACGAAGCGCGCGGCCGGCGTCGAGCACGAAGGCGTCGAACCCGTGGGTCTCGCCCTCGGCGATCTCGCTCCCCAGATGGAGGAACAACGCGCCCATCAGCAGGGCGCCGCCCGCCAGCAAGGCGAACGGCATCCATGGCCTCGCCGCGATGTCCCCCGCGCTTCGCCGACGCGTCATGCATCGCATTCTCGTCGCCAGGGCGACGCGAGACAACTCCAACCGCCGCGTGCGTCGCCTAGGTCAGGTCGTCCCAGCTTCGGATGACCTTCATGTCGCCCGCGCCCTCGGCGCCCTCGGGAACGCCGGGCGTGCGCTTGAACGTGTCCGCGGCCTTGAGCGTCCCGAAGTCGAGCCCGGTGAGCTTCTGGATGCGCGCGACCGAGCACAGGAACTGGTCGACCTGCGGCGGCGGCGCGTCGTCGGCCGGGCGCGGCACGAAGAAGCGCTGCGGGTGCTGCGCGATGAGCGGCATCTGGTCGACGAGGAATCCGGTGGCCTTGAGCTTGTCGTCCTCGACGCGCGCGACGATCTTCCAGAACTGCTTCGGCACCTTGATCTTCTGCTGCTGGTCGTCGTCCCACGCGCGATCGTCGGCGGCGAACACCGGCCCGGTGAACACCGAGATGCGCTGGCGGTGCGCATCCGCGAACGGATTGTCCTCGCCGCGCACGCCGTACTCGAGGTAGTGGCGCTCGATGCCCTGCCAGAACCTCGTGCTCTCGTTGAACAGGAAGTGCTGCGGCGAGCAGTTGGTCCAGTGGAACGTGTCGGCGTTGGCGCGGATCGCCTGCGCGTCGCTGCCCCAGGTCGGGTCGTTGCGGCGCGTGAGGTGCCCCTTGTCGAACACGTTGCTGTTGTTGCCGTAGAACTCGGCGCGGACCAGGTGCTCGTTGTCCATGCGCTGGTCGACGTACCAGGTCTCGCCTTCCGCACCGTCGGCCGGCATGCCGGTGTCCCGGCTGATCGACACGTACGAGTCGCCGTCGATGTTGGTCGCCGTGTAGAACGCGAACTTGCGGTCGGCGTCGACCACGACCGAGAAGTGCTCGTACCTGAGCAGTCCCGGCGGCTGGTTGCGGCCCGGATTTTTGAGAGAAGCGATATGGCGTCCGCTCGGGATCTTCGGCAGGTCGACGCGCAGGCCGAGGAACGTCGGCGAGTAGCCGCGCCGGTTCGAGTAGTCGGGATCCTTGAACGCGCGCTCCGCCGTGTCCGGCACGACGGCCGCGCGAGCCGCCGCGGGCGCCTGCTGCTGGGCGACGACAGTCGGCGCGCCTCCACCGACGCGCACGCTGATCGTGAGCGGCACGACGAATTCCATCGCGCCGCCGGTCGTGGGAATTCCGTTGCCGGCCATGAGGACCTCCGGTGACTTGGGGACTGACGAGGATTCGCGCCCGGGCGCGAGCGGCGGCGGGCGGGGCGTCGGAACGCCGGCGCGCTCGGCGCGCCCGGCGGCCGACAAGTCGACGGCCTTCGCGAGCATCTCGCGCCATGCCGCCGGCAAGCCGCCTTCGATCGTGCGGAGCCGCTCGATGATCACGCTGATGCGCACGCCTTCGTTGAGCGTGATCGCCTTGGTCTCGCCCTCCACCTGGCGCGACTCGAGGAACGGCTCGCCGAAATGGTGGAGCGCGACGACCTCCCAGAAATCGTTGAAGACCGGCGAGCCCGACGAGCCGCTCGCCGTATCCGCTTCGTAGTGCAGTACCTTCTCGCTGTCCCAGCGGATCCAGTTCTGGCGCACGACGACCTGCTTGGGCCGGCCGCTCGGGTGCTGCACGATGTTGACCGGGATGTTGCGCGCGCGCTTGTCGGGCGTGTCGCTCAGCACGCACCAGCCGAGCTCGTCGAGCGCCGCGGGCCCTTGCGCGACCGGGTCGACGGCGACTATGGTGAAGTCGAGATCCTTGTCCCAGCCCGCCGTCACGAAGAACGCTTGCGGCGCCAGCCGGAAGCGCGTCGTCGCGCGCGGACGGCCCTTGTCGTCCTGCTCGTAGTCGAACTCGACCTCGCTCGCGCGCGCGACTTCGGTCGACGCCAGCACGTGGTTGTTGGTCATCAGCAGCCCGGGGCCGACGAGGAACCCGGTGCCGGCGAACGTGCGGCCGTCGTCGACATAGATCGCGCCGACGGTGCGGGCCGCGAGCGTCCCGTGCGCGAGGAAATTGATCGGCAGGAAGTCGATGCTCGGCAGGATCACCGTCTCGGCGCCGCGCGGCAGCGCGACCGGATCGGTGACCACCTCGGTGACCTGTCCGGTGGCGCGCCGCAGCCGCTCGCGATAGGCGTTCCTGCGCACGGGATTCGGCTCGGCGTCCAGCGGATCGCCCGTGGCCGCGATCTTGCGCGCCTCGTCGCGCTTGGCGGACGAGATGGAGAAGCGCTCGAGCACCTGCTCGCGCAACGGCGATGGTGTGGTTTCCGGCGCGCTCATGGGCTCCCCGCGGATGAAGGCCGCTGGCGCGGCACGACCACACTAGTTTGCGGCCGCGCGCGCGTCGGCGCAGCCGACCAGTCGCATCGTGCGCGCGGACTATTCCGGCGCGACGACCGGCACGTGACGCCTCAGACCGGGTTGGTCGGCGGCGGGTCGTCCGGCCCGCGCGGCGGCGCGTCGCGGTCGGGGTCGACCGGCTCGGGCTGGGGAGGGCGGTGATGCGGCATGGTTTTAGTATGCCGCATCACCGCGGTCACATCGCGTTGCTGTCCGGCAGCGCCGGACGCGGGCGAACGGGTTGCGGGTCGTCCTGCTCGCCCGCCTCCTCGTCCTGGAGGTCGTAGACGCTCTGGCCGTCGGCGCCCGGGTCGGCGGTCGTCCTCGGCGTCTTGTCGGCCGGTCGACCGCCCTGCTCCTGCGATTGCCCCTGCCCGTCCTGCTGCTGGAATTGATTGCTCATGGAATCCTCCCGGATCGACGACCGGATATCGTCGCCGGGACGGCCGGTCGCGACGACCGGCGGACGCCGACACCTCGCGTAGGAAACGCGACTACAACGCGCCGCGGTAGTCCTCGCGCACGACGTCGAGGTACTCGCGATGCCGCTTGATCCACGCGCTCGCGTAGGGGCAGATCGGCAGCACGGTCATCCCGCGGGATCGCAGGTCGTCGAGCACGCCGGCGACGAGCTTGCCGCCGTAACCCTTGCCCTCGTGCTTGGGGTCGACCTCGGTGTGCTTGAGCAGCAGCGCGTCGGCGCCGATCGGGTCGTACTCGACGTGGCCGACCTCCTCGCCGTCGACCTCGAGACGGTAGCGGCGCGCGGCCGCGTCGTTGGTCAGCGTCGTGGCGATGGCGTCACTCCTCGGCCCGCGGCACGATCTGCGCGAGCAGCGGGTTCCAGCGCACGTCGCCTTGCAAGTCGGCAAAGCTCGGATCGGTCGGCAACATCATGACGTTGGGGTCGCGCGTGCGGATCGCCTGCTCGAGCAGCGCGAACGCCTCGCTCAGCCGGCCGCAGCGCATCGCGACGATGGCCAGGACGAACGGCGACACGCAGCGCTCGCCGAAGCGCGCGTGCATGCGCGCGATGGTCGCGTCGGCATCGGGGACGCGGCCGGCCATCCCCTGCGCGGCCGCCAGCAACGCGTAGCAAGCCGGGTAGTCGGGCGCGAGCTCGCACGCGATCTGGAAATGCGCCATCGCGATCCGCGCATCGCCGCGCACCATCGCGATGAGGGCCGCGAGGCCCACAGCCGGCGCACTCTCGGGCGCGATGTCGCGCATGCCCGCGAGCTCGGCCTCGGCGTCGGCGAGGCGCTCCTGCACGATGCGCAGGTTGACCATGTGCAGCCGCGCGTTCACGTACTGCGGGTCGAGACGGCGCGCGAGCGAGAGCTCGCGGTCGGCCGCGTCGAACTCGGCGTTCGCCATCAGGTGGCACCCGTATGCCGAATGCACGAACGGCATCTGCGGCGCCAGCGCGATCGCGCGCTCGAAGCTCGCGCGCGCACCCTTCCAGTCGTAGTCGTACTGGTGCTGCACCGCGCCGAGCAGCGCGTGCGCGACGGCGTTGGCGGGATCGATCGCGAGCGCACGGCGCAATGCCTCGGCCGCGTGCTCGGCGGCGGGACCGGGCTCGCGGTACCAGCCGGACGCAAGGTTGAACCACGCTCGGCCCATACCGACGAGCGCCGGCACATAGCGCGGCGACTCGCGCAGCGCGGCGTCGAAGCGCGCGAGCGCCTGCTCGAGCGTGCGCTTCGACAGCGGCTGCCGCAGAAAGTGATCGCCGCGCTCGACCAGGTCCTTTGCCGAGCGCGTCTCCGCTTCGTCGGCCGGCGCGCGCCACTTGAGCGTCGGCACGTAGCTGCCCACCGGCAGCCGGAACTCGAGCACGTCGTCGCCGCCCTCGTCCTCGTAGTACTTCTCGAGACGCTGGCGCAGCCGTCGCGCCTCGACGCGCACGATGGTGTCGCGCTCGGGGTCGAACGACTGGATCGGGCGCTCGAACACCTCGAGCGCGAGCACTGGCTCCTTGAGCGCGCCGATGTTGCCGGCCATCGCCTGCTGCACGATGTGACGCAGGAATTGCTGGTGGCGACGCGACGGCTTGAACGACTTGCTGCCGGTCACGCGCGCGAGCTCGCCCTCGATCAGCGAGCGCGGGATCGCGCCCGCCGCGTGGGTCGGCGCCTGGAGATCCTCGGTGTCGTCGGCCGGCGGCACGGGCTTGCGTGCGCTCCGCGTTCTCGGGACCTCCGAGTGTAGCCGACGGCGCCACGGCGCAGGCGGGCGGCCTGCGCCACGGCGCGGCGGGTCGTACCGTCTCACCGGGGGCGCAAGACGACGGTCAGCGTGACGGGCTCGTCGTTCGCCGCGAAAAACTTCGTGTGCGCGATGACCTCAACCGAACCGGAAAGCGCTGGGAGGACGTGACCGGGAAGCGGGACGAGATCCGCGGCGCCGGCGCTCGTGCCGAACGCCAGGACGACGCTGCCGATGAGCGCGCGGAAACGCAGAACGATCGGGCGCATGACCTCTCCCTGAAGTGCCTGGGGCGAGGCCAGTATGGAAACGGGAAGCGCGTCCTACCTAGCGATCAGGGGTGACGCGAAGGTGACATCGGAGCCTTGTCACCGGTTCGCCATCATCGTTCGGCGGTTCGCCATGGCAATCGCCGCGCCCGATGCTCTAATGCCGTCCTACACGGGGAGAAACAAGAGGCGTCGATGCGGATTCCACGGCTGGCCGGACTCGCACTGGGCATGCTCGCGTCCGCGTCGCTGCACGCGCAGGTCGAGCAGTTCACGCCACAGGGCGAGGTCAAGGGCGTGCGCCAGGTGACCGCCCGCTTCGCCAAGCCGATGGTCGCGTTCGGCGACCTGCGGCTGCCCGACCCGTTCGACGTCGACTGCGCCGAGAAGGGCACCGGCCGCTGGGCCGACACGCGCAACTGGGTCTACGACTTCGCGCGCGACCTGCCGGCCGGCGTGCGCTGCACGTTCACGTTGAAGGAGGGCGGCGCGAAGTACAGCTTCACGACCGGCGGTCCCGCGATCGTGCGCAGCCTCCCGTGGGAAGGCTCGCGCATCGACGAGAACCAGATCTTCGTCCTCGGGCTCGACGCGCCCGCGAAGCCCGAGACGATCGTCGCGAACGCGCACTGCGTCGCGGCCGGCGTCAACGAGCAGATCGGCGTGCGACTGGTCACCGGCGACGAGCGCAAGACGATCCTCGACAACCGCAAGTCGTTCGCATCGTCGTACCTGCGCTTCCTGCTGCTCGACGAGAGCGCCGGCCGCTCGCGCAGTTTCCTGTTCCGGCTGCCGGCGACCGGCAGCGACCAGGACAAATTCCTGCGCCTTCGCGATGCCCCCGACTCGCCGCTGGTCACGCTCGCATGCGCGCGCACGCTTCCGGCCGATGCCGAGGTCAAGCTGGTGTGGGGCCGCGGCATCGCGGCGACGACCGGCATCGCGACCACGCAGTCGCGCGCGATCGCGTTCCGCGTGCGCCCGGCGTTCCGCGCGTCGTTCACGTGCGACCGCGTCAACAAGGACGCGCAGTGCATTCCGATCCTGCCGATGACGCTCAACTTCACCGCGCCGATCGACCAGGCCGCCGCCGCGAAGATCCGCCTGGTCGATGCGAAGGGCAAGGCGACGCCGGGATCGGCGCGCGGCGGCAACGGCGAGATCACGTCGGTCGTGTTCGGTCCGGGTCTTCCCGAGCTGCAACGATTCCGCCTCGAGCTGCCGGCGGACCTGAAGGACGACGCGGGTCGACCGCTCACCAACGCCCGGTCGTTTCCGCTGACGGTTCGCACCGACGAGAACCCGCCGTTGGTCAAGTTCGCGGCCGACTTCGGCATCCTCGAGCGCGTGCTGCCGAAGAACGAAAAGCCGATGCTGCCGGTCACCGTGCGCAACGTCGAGCCGACGATCGCGGGCGCCCGAAGCCTGGTGCCGGTGCCCGGCAGCGTCGCGCGCGTGGCGCCGGGCGACGACCAGGCCGTCATCGCGTGGTTCCGGCGCATTGCGTACGCGAACCGGATCCAGCGCGAGTACGACAACAAGACCGACACGTGGACGGTGAAGCGCAACGGCTACGCGACCTCGATCTTCAACAGCGCGGACGCGACGACGAAGCTCTCGGTGCCCCGGCCGCTCGGCGCCAAGGCGTTCGAGGTCGTCGGAATTCCGCTCGCTCAAGCGGGCTTCTACGTCGTCGAGCTCGCGAGCCCGAAGCTCGGCGCCGCGCTGATCGGCGACGAGAAGGTGTGGCACGCGCGGGCGTCGACGCTGGTCACCAACCTGTCGGTGCACGTGAAGCTCGGCCGCGAGTCGTCGCTCGTGTGGGTCACGCGGCTCGCCGACGCGACGGTCGTTCCGAACGCCGCGGTCTCGGTGCGCGACTGCCGCGGCAAGCTCTACTGGGAAGGCCGCACCGACGCCTCGGGCATCGCGCGCATCGCCACGGCGCTGCCGGATCGCGAGGAGCTTCCCCCATGTGCCGGCGAGGACGACCAGCGCGAATACTTCGTCTCGGCCCGCATCGCCGACGACATGGCGTTCGCGTTCACGAGCTGGGGCGAGGGCATCACGCCGTGGCGCTACAACGTGCCCACCGCACGCTGGGACGGCCCGTTCGTCGCGCACGCGGTCATGGATCGCACGCTCGTGCGCACCGGCGAGACCGTGTCGATGAAGCTGTTCGTGCGTCGGCAGACGAGCGGCGGCTTCGCGCTCGTGGCGCGCGATGCGCTCGGCGGCGCGCTCGTCATCCGCCACGTCGGATCGGACAAGGAATACGCGGCACCGGTCCGCTGGAACGGCGCCGCGACGACGCCGTTCGGCGAAGCGAGCTTCGCCGTGCCGAGCGACGCGTTCGCGGGCACCTACCAGGTGCTGGTCAAGGACACGCTCGCGCCGCATGCGGCCGAGGCACGCGAGCGGCTCGCCGGCACGTTCCGCGTCGAGGCGTTCCGCGTGCCGCTGCTTCGCGCGCGCATGCAGGCGCTCGGCACGCCGCTGGTGCGTCCGCGCGACGTGAGCCTCGACCTTCAGATCAACTACCTGGCCGGCGGCGGCGCGGCAGGGTTGCCGGTGACGCTGCGCACGATCGTCGAATCGAAGTCGGTGACGTTCGGCGACTACGAGGATTACGCCTTCGCCGGCGGCGACGTCAAGGAAGGCCGCGAGTCGTCCGGCGACGCGTACGCGAGCGCTGGCGCGTTCACGTTCGCCGATCCGGACATCGTCGACGAGAGTGGCCGCCCCGCGGCGCCCGTGCGCGGCACCGAGCTCCCGTTGACGCTCGACGCCGCCGGCGGCGCGCGCGCGACGGTCAAGGACATCGCGACGTCCGACCAGCCGCAGGACCTCGTCGCCGAGCTCGACTACCGCGATCCCAACGGCGAGACGCTCACGTCGTCGACGCGCGTCGCGCTGTGGCCGGCGTCCATCGTGCTCGGCCTCAAGCCCGACTCGTGGGTGGCGTCGAAGGACAAGCTCAAGTTCACGGTCGTCGCCGTCGACCTGGCCGGCAAGCCGGTCGCTGGCGTAACCGTTCGCACCGACGCGTTCAAGCGCGAGGCGTACTCGCATCGGCGCCGGCTGATCGGCGGCTTCTATGCGTACGAGCACGGCTACGACACGACGCGCGCCGGCGACCTGTGCAACGGCACGACCGACGCGCTGGGCTTGCTGATCTGCGAGATGCCTGCGTCCGCCACGGGACAACTGATCATCCGCGCCCGGGCGGCGGACCCCGCCGGCAACGCCGTGGTCACGCGCGCCGACGCGTGGGTCGCTGCCGCCGACGACCAATGGCTCGCGCCGTCGGACAACGACCGCATCGACCTGCTGCCCGAGAAGAAGCGCTACGAGCCCGGCGCGACCGCGCGCTTCCAGGTGCGCACGCCGTTCCGCGAGGCGACGACGCTCGTCACTCTCGAGCGCGAGGGCGTGCTCGACGCGTTCGTCACCCGGGTCGATCGCGCCAACCCGGTGCTCGACGTGCCGCTCAAGGGGACCTACGCGCCGAACGTGTTCGTCTCCACACTGCTCGTGCGCGGACGCGTCGGTGATGCGCCGCCGACGGCGATGGTCGACCTCGCGAAGCCGTCGTTCCGGATGGGCCTCGCCGAGGTGCGCGTCGGCTGGACCGCCCACGAGCTCGCAGTCAAGGTCACGCCGCCGCGCGACACGTTCCGCACGCGCGACAAGGTGCCGGTGACGATCGCCGTGCGCCGCCCCGACGGCAGCGCGCCGCCGGTCGGCAGCGAGATCGCGCTCGCCGCCATCGACGAGGGGCTGCTCGAGCTTCTGCCGAACACGTCGTGGAAGCTGCTCGACGCGATGATGGCGCGTCGCGGCGAGGAAGTGGAGACGTCGACCGCGCAGATGCAGGTGATCGGCAAGCGTCACTTCGGCCGCAAGGCCGTGGCGCCGGGCGGTGGCGGCGGACGCTCGGCGTCGCGCGAGCTCTTCGACACGCTGCTGGTGTGGAAGGCGCGCGTGCCGCTCGACGACGCAGGCAACGCTACGGTCGAGGTGCCGCTCAACGATTCGCTGACGAGCTTCCGCATCGTCGCGGTCGCATCGTCGGGCGCGGGCCTGTTCGGAACCGGCGAGGCGACGATCCGTTCGACGACAGACTTGATGCTTTTCCCCGGCGTGCCGCAGATGGTGCGCGAAGGCGACCGCTACCGCGCGGCCTTCACGGTGCGAAACGCGTCGCCGCGCGCGCTCGAGGTGGCCGTCAGCGCCAATGCGACCGCGGCGGGGCGCGCGCTGCCCGGTATCGAACCGCAACGGCTGAGCCTCGCGGCTGGAGAAGCGCGCGAGATCGGCTACGAGGTCGCCGTTCCTGCCGGCGCGACGTCGATCGCCTGGCAGCTCGACGCCGTCGAGACGGCGCCGTCGACGGCCGCGCGTGACGCGCTCAAGGTGTCGCAACGCGTCGTGCCGGCGGTGCCCGAGCGCACGTATCAGGCAACGATCCTGCAGCTCACCGCGCCGCAAACGATGCCGGTCGAGCGACCCGCCGATGCGATCCCGGGCCGCGGCGGACTCAACGTCCAGGTCCAAGCCAGGCTTGCCGGCGAGCTGCCGGGCGTCAATGAGTACCTGTCGCGCTATCCGTTCAGTTGCTTCGAGCAGAAGGCGTCGGTCGCGATCGGATTGCGCGACAAGTGGCGCTGGGGCGCGCTGATGGCGGCGCTGCCCGACTACCTGGATCGCGACGGTTTCGTGAAGTACTGGTCGATGATGCGCGACGGCGACGACGTGCTGACGTCGTACCTGCTGTCGATCGCGCACGAGGCCGGGTACGCGATCCCCGAACGCGAGCGGCAACGCATGGAGCAGTCGCTCGTCGCGTTCATCGAGGGACGCGTGATCCGCAACTCCGCGCTTCCGACCGCCGACCTCGCGATCCGCAAGGTCGCGGCGCTCGAGGCATTGTCGCGACGGCAGGAGCCGCTCAACGCGAAGTGGCTGGACACGTTCCAGATCGACCCGAATCTCTGGCCGACGTCGGCCGTCATCGACTGGTACCTCGTGCTCAAGCGCCAGCCGAAGCTCCCGCAGCACGACGCGCGGATGCGCGCGGCCGAGCAGATCCTGCGTTCGCGTCTCAACTTCCAGGGCACGACGATGGG
>DATBSV010000196.1:0-13629 GCA_036559685.1 Casimicrobiaceae bacterium | reverse complement strand
CCGAGATCGGCGTTGAGTCCGGTGCGCACGTTGTCGCCGTCGAGCGTGTAGACGTTCCAGCCGAGGTCGAACAGGCGGCGCTCGAGCGCGAGGGCAAGCGTCGACTTGCCGGCGCCCGACAAACCGGTGAGCCAGATCACCGCGCCGCGGTGGCCCGCGCGCGCGTCGCGTTCCACGGTGGCCACCTGGTGGCGCTCGGGGACGATGTCGCCGGCGGCGGGAAGCACGCGCCGCTGGTCCGGATAACCCGACGCGTCGATCACGCCGGCGCCGACGATCAGGCCGTCGTCCACGAACACGAAGCGGCCGGTCTCGGGCAGCGTGGCCGCATCGTCGACCGCGACGGCGGTATCGCAGCGCAACGTCACGCGCGCGACGCCGCCCTCGCCCACCGACGCCGCGGCCTTGCGCGCGAACGTGTCGTCGTCGAGCACGTGATGCACGGCGGACACGCGCGCGCCGACCTCGCGCGTGCCGACGCGCAGCGTGAGCCGGCGGCCGGCGGCGAGCTCGCCGTGGCCGAGCCAGAACGCGTCGGCGTCGAACACGGACGTGAGCTTCGGAGGTGCGTCCGGCGAGCACAGGAGGTCGCCGCGCTCGACGACCATCTGGTCCGCGAGCACGACGCTCGCGTTGTCGCCGGTCGCGACGTGCTTGGGCGCATCGGGCCAGCCGGCGAGCTCGGCAACGCGCGCGCTGCGGTTCGACGGCAGGATCAGCACCTCGTCGAGCGGCGCGAGCGCCCCCGAGGCGATGCGACCGGCGACGACGCGGCGCTCGCCCATCCGGTAGACGTCCTGCACCGGAAGGCGAAGCGGCCCGCCGCCGGCGGCCTCGGGTACCGGCAGGGCCTCGAGCGCCTCGACGAGCGTCGGACCGTGCCACCACGGCGCGGGCGCGCGCTCGCGCAGGTTGGCGCCCTCGCGCGCCGACACCGGGACGATCGCGTGCGCGGACAGGCCCAGGCGCGAGATCGCCCCCGCCATCGCGTCGCGCACGGCCGCGAAACGCTCCTCGCGCCAGTCGGCGAGGTCCATCTTGTTGACCGCGACGATCACGTCGCGCACGCCGAGCAGCCGCAGGAACGCGAGGTGGCGCAGCGTCTGCTGCTCGGCGCCGGTCTGCGCGTCGACGACGAGGAGCGCGGCGGACGTGTCGGCCGCGCCGGTCACGAGGTTGCGCAGGAGCTCGCGATGGCCCGGCGCGTCGATGATCAGGAGCTCGCGTCGCGGCGTGCGCACGCGCACGCGCGTCGTGTCGAGCGTGATCGCCTGGTCGCGCTCGAGCTGGAAGCTGTCGAGCACGAACGACCACTCGAGCGGCACGCCGCGCTTCTCGCTCGCGGCCTTCAGCGACTCGACCTTGCCGTCGGGCAACAGGTCGAGCTCGTGGAGCAGGCGCCCGAGCAGCGTCGACTTGCCGTGGTCGACGTGGCCCGCGATGCACACCGCGACCGGACGGATGTGATCCCCCCGAAGCGAACTTCGTTCGCCGCCCCCCAGGGGGCCGGCGCCTTGGGGCGGCCCTGCGGCGCCGTGATTGCGCTCCGATCCCGCCATGGCGTTCACATGTACCCGGCGGCGCGGAGCCGCTCGAATGCGTCCTCGCGCTCGTGATCCATCGCGCGACCGGCGCGCTCCTCCTGCCGCGTCGTCTCGAGCTCGGCGATGATTTCCGCGATCGACGACGCGTTCGAGGCCACGGGAAACGTGATGTCCTTCTCGCCGAGCGAGCGGAAACGCCTGCCGCCGCGCGAGAAATAGAGCTCGCAAACAGGAATGTTCTCGCGCTGGACGTAGCGCCACACGTCGAGCTCGGTCCAGGCGAGCAGCGGGTGCACGCGCACGTGCCCGCCCGGCGGCGGCGAAGCCTGGAAGTGGCCCCACAGCTCGGTGGGTTGCGCGCGCACGTGCCAGCGGCCGTCGGCATCGCGCGGACTCATGTAGCGCTCCTTGCCGCGGATCGCCTGCTCGTCGCGGCGGATGCCGAGCAGCATGCCGGCGAAGCCGCGCTCGGCGATCAGGCGCTTCAACCCCAGCGTCTTGCGCGCCGCCGCGCGCGACGCCGGCGGCAGCGTGGCGTCGGTCTCCTCGACGCCGGGGCACGCGGCGTTGACGTAGTCGAGACCCCACTCCTTCACGTAGCGGTCGCGGAATGCGTAGACCTCGTCGAATTCGTTGCCGGTGTCCAGCAGTACGACCGGGAACGGCACGCGCCCGACGAACGCCTTGCGCACCAGCCACAGCATCGTGTTGCTGTCCTTGCCGAGCGACCACAGCATGCCGAGCGGCTTCAGCCGCGCGTACGCCTCGCGGATGACGTGGATCGAGTGCTGCTCGAGGGCGGTGAGGGGGTCGTGGGCCATGCGGCACGCCCGGGTCCGCGCGATGCGCGACCGGGCAAACGACGGATTTTACCGGATCGGCTCGCCGCGTCGGCGCGTGCGGCCTAAGCCTCGTGCACGACGGCGCCGTCGACCAGCGTGTAGCGGACGCGCGCGGGCAGCTCGTGGCCTGCGAACGGCGTGTTCCGGCCCTGGCTCGCGAGCGCGCGGCGCTCGACGCGCCAGTGCGCGGCGGGATCGAAGATGCACAGGTCGGCGGCCGCGCCCGTAGCGATCGCGCCGGCCGGCACGCCGAGCAACGCGGCGGGCCGGCTCGTGATGCGCGCGAGCGCGTCGGCGAGCCCCACGCGATCCTCGTGCGCCCACTTGAGCGTGAGCGACAGCAACAGCTCCAGGCCCGTGGCGCCCGGCTCCGCTTCTCCGAACGGCACGAGCTTGCCGTCGTCGTCGACCGGCGCGTGGTCGGAGCTCACCAGATCGATCGTGCCGTCGGCGAGCCCCGCGCGCAGTGCCGCGCGATCGCGCGTGCCGCGCAGCGGCGGGTCGAGGCGCGCCTGGCTGTCGAACCAGCCGATGTCGATGTCGCACAGGTGCAGGTGGTGCGCGGCGACCTCGCACGTGACCGCCAGCCCGTCGCGCTTCGCGGCACGCACCATCGCGACGCCCTCCGCCGTCGACAAGCGCTGCAGGTGGACCTGCACGCCGGTCTCGCGCGCGAGCGCGAGGATCGTGCCGAGCGCGATCGTCTCCGCGCACGCGGGCACGGCGGGCAGGCCGAGGCGCGTCGCGATCTCGCCGTCGTGCGCGACGCCGCCGCGCGCGAGGTACGCGTCCTGCGGCCGCAGCCACACGCGGTGGCCGAACGTCGCCGCGTACTGCATCGCGCGGAGGAGCACCTGCGTGTCGGCGATGGGCACGTCGCCCTGCGAGAACGCGACACAGCCGGCGTCCGAGAGCTCGCCCATCTCGGTCAGCGTCGTCCCCGCGAGACCCATCGTCAGCGCGCCGACCGGATGCACGTGCGCGCGGCGCGACTGGCGCGCGCGCTGCGTCAGCATCTCGACCAGGCCCGGCTCGTCGAGCGGCGGGTCGGTGTCGGGCGGGCACGCGAGGCGCGTCACGCCGCCCGCGACCGCCGCCTTGAGCTCCGAATCGAGCGTCGCCTTGTGCTCGAGGCCGGGCTCGCGCAGGCGCGCGTTGAGGTCGACCAATCCCGGCGCGACGACGAGGCCTTTCGCGTCGATCGTGCGCTCGGCATGGAAGCTCGGCGGCTCGGCGTCGAGCGCGGCGACACGGCCGTCGGCGACGTAGACCGCCGTCACGCGGTCGGTGCCCGACGCGGGATCGACGACACGGCCGCCGAGGATCGCGATCCTCACGCCGGCCTTCCCGCGATCATGCTCATGACCGCCATCCGCACCGCGATGCCGAAGGTGACCTGCGGCAGGATGACGCTGCGCTCGCCGTCGGCGACCGCCGAGTCGATCTCGACGCCGCGGTTCATCGGGCCCGGGTGCATCACGATCGCGTCGCCCTTGGCGAGCGCGAGCTTGTCGGCGGTGAGTCCGTAGTGCTTGAAGTACTCGCCCGACGAGGGCAGGAGCGCGCCCTTCATGCGCTCGCTCTGCAGGCGCAGCATCACGACGACGTCGCAGCCGGCGAGCCCGGCGCGCATGTCGTGATGGACGCGCACGCCGAGCGACTCGACGCGCGTGGGCAGCAGCGTCTTGGGACCGATCACGCGAACGTCCGGCGTGCCGAGCGTCGTGAGCCCGTGGATGAGGCTGCGCGCCACGCGCGAGTGCAGCACGTCGCCGACGATCGCAACCGACAGCGCGCGGAAGTCGCGCTTGTAATGGCGGATCGTGTAGAGGTCGAGCAGGCCTTGCGTCGGATGGCCGTGGCGCCCGTCGCCGGCATTGATCACGTGCACGTGCGGCTTGCCCGTCGCGTGCAGATGGCTCGCGATCAGGTGCGGCGCGCCCGATTGCCCGTGGCGCACGACGAACATGTCGGCGTTCATCGCGACCAGGTTGTCGATCGTGTCGAGCAGCGTCTCGCCCTTCGCCGTCGACGATGCCCCGATGTTGAGATTGATGACGTCGGCCGACAGGCGCTTCGCCGCGATCTCGAACGTCGTACGCGTGCGCGTCGAGTTCTCGAAGAACAGGTTGAACACCGCCTTGCCGCGGAGCAGCGGCACCTTCTTGACGTCGCGCTCGCCGATCGACGCGAACGGCTCGGCGGTGTCGAGGATCGACACGATCGTCTCGGCCGGCAGCCCCTCGAGCGTGAGCAGGTGCAGCAGACGGCCGTCCGGCCCGAGTTGCGGGTTCCGCGCCCCGTTCATGGTTTTCCCGCCGGCTCGACGCTGAGCGCGAGCTTCCCGTCGCCCGCGCGCGACAGCGCGATCGACAGCGAGCGGGCGCAGGCGACGCGCGCGCCGACGTACGTCGGCTCGATCGGCAGCTCGCGGCCGCCGCGGTCGACCAGCACGGCCAGCTCGATCGACGCGGGCCGCCCGTAGTCGAAGAGCTCGTTGATCGCCGCGCGCGTCGAGCGGCCGGTGTAGAGCACGTCGTCGATCAGCACGATGGACGCGCCGCCGACGTCGAACGGCAGCTCGCTCCGCCGCGCGCCGGCCTTCAGGCCCTTCGACGCGAAGTCGTCGCGGTAGAACGAGACGTCGATGTAGCCGACCGGATGCTCGCCCTCCAGCAGCTTCGCGAGCCGCTCGGCGAGCCATGCGCCGCCCGAATAGATGCCGACGAACGCGGCGCCGTGCGCGACGCCGGCGCGCATGCTTTCTGCAAGCGACGCCAGCGCCTCCTCGGCGTCGGGCAGGTTCGCGCCGGGCGGGTCAGCGCGGGCGGTCATCGAGCCATCCCTGCAGGATCAGCTGCGCGGCGACGCGGTCGCGCACGTCCTTCACGCGCGTCCCGCGAAGCCCGGCTTCGGCGAGCGCCGACGACGCCTCGTGCGTCGTGTGGCGCTCGTCCGCGTACTCGACCGGCAATCCGAAGCGGCCCGCGAGCTGGCGGCCGAAGCGTTGCGCGCGCGCGGTCATGGCGTGCGGCGTGCCGTCGGCGTGCACCGGCAAGCCGACGACGAAACGCGCAGGCGTCCATTCCGCGACGAGCGCCGCGATCGCGTCGAAGCGATCGGCGTCGCGCTCGCGCTCGATCGTCGCGAGCGGGTGCGCGAGGCGCGTGGCGAGGTCCCCGACCGCGACGCCGATGCGCCGGGTTCCAAAATCGAAGGCGAGCACGGTATCGGCGCGCTCGCGCGTGGGCACGTCAGGCGTGGCCCGCGCCGTCGGACAGGCGCGAGAAGTCGATGCCGAGCCGCGACATCGCCGCGGGCAGCCGGCGGTCGGGCGGCACGCCGAACAGGACGTCGGCGTCCGCGTCCACGGTGAGCCATGCGTTCTGCGCGAGCTCCTCCTCGAGCTGTCCGGCCGACCATCCGGCGTAGCCCAGCGACACGAGCACGTCCTTCGGCCCGTCGCCGCGCGCGAGCGCCTCGAGCACGTCCTTCGACGTCGTGAGCCCGAGGTCGTCGGACACCGCGAGCGTCGATTGCCAGTTGCCGAGCGGGCGGTGCAGCACGAAGCCGCGGTCCATCTGCACCGGGCCGCCGTAGAGGACCGGCGAGCGGCCGAGGGGCGAGTCGGGCAGCATGACCTCGATCTGCTCGAACAGCGCGGAGAGCGTCATCTCGATCGGCCGGTTGACGACGATCCCGAGCGCGCCGTCCGCGTTGTGCTCGCAGACGAAGGTGAGCGTGTGAGCGAAGTGCGGATCGGCCATGGCCGGCATGGCGATCAGGAAGTGGTGCGTGAGGTTGACGGTCGCACCCATCAGTGGCGCATTGTAAACCAGCGCGGCGTCCGCACAATCTGCCGTTCGATCTAGGCCTCGCGCGCGCTAACCCCGCCGCGCCGGCCGCGCCGTTGATAGGGAGACACCCTTCCCGTCAGGAGTCGCCATGAAGGTCCCCTTCCCCGCGCGTCCGCTGCGCACCGCGATCGTCGTTGCATTGCTCGTCTCGGCAGCGCCCTCGGCGCACGCGTTCTGCGGCTTCTTCGTCGGCAAGGCCGACGCGACGCTCGGCAACAAGAGCTCGCAGGTGATCGTCGCGCGCCACGAGCAGAAGACCGTCATCAGCATGCTCAACGAGTACCGCGGCGCGCTCGCGCAGTTCGCGCTGGTCGTGCCGGTGCCGGTCGTGCTCCAGCGCGGCCAGATCAACGTCGGCGACCGCAAGACGTTCGAGCGCATCGACGCGTTCACGGCGCCGCGCCTCGCCGAGTACTTCGACCCCGATCCGTGCATTCCGCAAAAGCTGCGCGCGCAGCAGCTCCCCGCGTCGGCGCCGGCCGACCTGATGTTCAAGAAGGAGAACGCGCGCCGCGATGCCGCGCTCGGTGTCGCCGTCGAGGCGCGCTACACGGTCGGCGAGTACGACATCGTGATCCTGTCGGCGAAGGAGAGCGACGGGCTCGAGACCTGGCTGCGCATCAATGGCTACAAGATCCCGCCCGGCGCGAGCCGCGCGCTCAAGCCCTACGTGCAGCAGAACATGAAGTTCTTCGTCGCGCGCATCGACCTGGCCGAGCACGCGAAGTCCGGTCGCGCATGGCTCTCGCCGCTGCAGTTCGCGTTCGAGTCGCCGAAGTTCATGCTGCCGGTGCGTCTCGGCATGCTCAACGCCGACGGCCCGCAGGACATGACGGTTTATGTCCTGACCAAGCAGGGACGCGTCGAGACCACCAACTACCGCACCGTGCGCATGCCTACCGATGTCGAGCTTCCGAGCTACGTTCGCGAGGACTTCGGCCGCACCTACCAGGCGATCTTCGACGAGCAGGTGCGCCGCGAGAAGGCCGCCGTGTTCACCGAGTACTTCTGGGACATGGCCTGGTGCGACCCCTGCGCGGCGAATCCGCTCTCGGCGGAGGAGCTGCGCGCCGCGGGCGCGTTCTGGGTGCCGCCCGAAGGCTCCAAGGGCGGCGCGCAGCCGGCGATGGTCACGCGGCTGCACCTTCGCTACACGCGCGACACGCTGCCCGAGGACCTCGCGTTCCAGGAGACCGCGGATCGCACGCCCTGGCAGGTCCGCTACGTCCTTCGCACGCCGTGGAAAGGGGACGAGAACGCCTGCCCGCCGGCCAAGCCGTACTTCGACCAGGTGCGCGAGCGGCAGGAGCGCGAGGCCGCGACGCTTGCGTCGCTGACCGCAGGCGACCTCACTGCGATCCGCACCCGCATGAGTCTCGCCGAACGCGCACCGCCGGCGAAATGGTGGGAGGCGCTGTGGCCCGCGAACAAGTGACCGCCATGCGTCCGCACGTGATCGCCTGGCCGATCGTGCCGCGCGTGCGGCCGGCCGAGCGCTGGCGCGCGTTGCGCGGGAAGCTCGCGCCGCGGCTGCCCAAGGATGCCAGGGTCTTCCAGATCCTGTTCCTCGGCTCGCTCCTGTCGCTCGGGGTGCTCGCGCGCGACTTCACGCTGCGCCCCGAGCAGATGGCGCTGACGTTCATGTCGGCGCTGGCGACGCAGGCCGTTTTCATGCAGGCACTGGGCCTGCGTCATCGCGGCATCCTGTCCGCGATCGTCACGTCGTTCGGGTTGTCGATCCTGTTGCGCGCCGACAGCCTGTGGGTCCATCCGCTCGCGGCGTTCCTCGCGATCGCCGCGAAATTCGTGATCCGGGTGAACGACAAGCACCTCTACAACCCGGCGAACCTCGGCATCATCGTCGCGACCACGCTCCTGCCCGGGGCGTGGATCTCGCCGGGCCAGTGGGGGAACGACCTCGCGTTCGCCGCGCTGTTCGTCGCGCTCGGCGGCACCGTCGTCGCGCGCGCACGGCGGATCGACATCGCGTGGGTTTTCCTTGGCGCGTGGCTCGGCCTGGTCGCGCTGCGCGTGCTGGTGCTCGGTCAGGCGTGGGCCGTATGGATGCACCAGCTCGGCAGCGGCGCGCTGCTGCTATTCGCGTTCTTCATGATCAGCGACCCGATGACGATCCCGAACGATTCGCGCGGCCGTGTCCTCTACGCCGTGCTGGTCGCCTGCGTCGCGTACGCGTGGGCATTCGTCCTGTTCCGCCCCAACGCGCTGCCGTGGGCGCTGTTCCTCGCGACGCCGCTCGTGCCGCTGATCGACCGGATCTGGCCGGCGCCGCGCTTCGAGTGGCGCGCGGCCGCGCCGGCGCGCGGCTAGAATCGTGACATGCGCGCCATGCTCGCGATCGTCGCGTCGCTGCTCGCGGCGCCCGTCGCCGCCGAGGAGCTTGTCCAGCTCGACCCGTTCGCGCAGGCGACGAGCGGCCATCCGAACTGCGTGACGCCCGCGCCGCCGCTCCTCACGCGCGAGCAGGTCGAGCGCGGCGCGCACGCGCGCGCCGAGCGCGGCACGCGTTGCGCGATGGAAGGCAAGTGCGAGCCCGGCGGCGCCTACCGCCGCGATCCGGAGATCAACGAGGCGGTGCGCGCGGTCATCGCGGCCGACAGGCGCTTCGCGACGTCGTCGGTCTGGCTGACGACGTCGCGCGGCTGGGTCACGCTGCAAGGCTGCGTGCGCGACGCGACCCAGCGCTTCGCACTCGTCGAAGCCGCGAAGCAGGTTCCGCGCGTCGTGCAGGTCGTCGACGAGACTCGCCTGCCGGCGAAGCGACGCAAGCCCGCGGACTAGTCCTGAGCTAGTCCTCCTCGTGCCGGCGGTGCTTCGCGTATTCGGTCGCGAGCTGCTGCTGCACGTTGGGCGGCGCCTGTTCGTAGCGCGCCAGCGCCATCGTGTAGCTGCCGTGGCCGCCGGTGACCGCCTTGAGGCGCGAGCCGTAGCCGTCGAGCTCGGCGAGCGGCGCGCTGCCGATCACCGCGAGTGCGCCGGCCGTGAGCGTCTGCGTGCCGGTGACCTGGCCGCGCCGCGAGGACAGGTCGCCCGCGATATCGCCCATCTTGTCGGCCTGGCAATGCACCTCGAGGTTGACGATCGGCTCGAGCACGATCGGCCGCGCCTTCGCGATCGCGTCGAGGAACGCCTTCTTGCCCGCGGACACGAACGCGACTTCCTTGCTGTCGACGGCGTGGCTCTTGCCGTCGTAGACGATCACACGCACGTCGTGCAGCGGGTAGCCCGCGATCGGGCCCGACGTCAGCACCTGCTCGACCCCCTTCTGCACCGCGGGGATGAACTGGGTCGGGATCGTGCCGCCCTTGACCTCGTCGACGAATTCGAAGCCCGCGCCGCGCGACAGCGGCTCGATGCGCAGGTAGACCTCGCCGAACTGGCCCGCGCCGCCGGTCTGCTTCTTGTGCCGGTGATGGCCCTCCGCCTTGCCGGTGATCGTCTCGCGGTACGGGATGCGCGGCGGGCGCGTCTCGACCTCGAGCTTGAACTGGCTGGCCATCCGGTCGAGCGTCGAGCGCAGGTGCAGGTCGCCCAGGCCCCGCAGCACGGTCTCGTTGAGCGTCGCATCGTGCTCGACCAACAGCGTCGGATCCTCGGCGCACATCTTGTGCAGCACCTCGGACAGCCGCCCCTCGTCGCCGCGGCGCTTCGGCGCGATCGCGACGCCGTGCATCGGGCGCGGGAACGTGAGCGGCACCATGTGGATGCGATCCTCGTCGTGCGAGTCGTGCAGCACGCAGTCGAAGGTGATCTCGTCGACCTTCGCGATCGCCGCGAGGTCGCCCGGTCCCGCCTTGTCGACCTCGACGTGCTTGCCGCCCTGCAGGAGCAGGAGGTGCCCGACCTTGAACGGCTTCTTGCTGTCGCCGATGTAGAGCTGCGTGTCCTTGGTGATCGTGCCCTGGTGCACGCGGAACACGCCGAGCTTGCCGACGAACGGGTCGACGACGACCTTGAACACGTGGGCGAGCACGTGCTTCTTCGCGTCGGGCACCGAGCGGAACTCGGTCGCCGCGGCTCCCTCGCCTTTGGTGAACATCGGCGGGTTGCCCTCGGACGGATTGGGCGCGAGCTTCACCAGGACGTCGAGCAGCTCCTGCACGCCCGCGCCGGTGCGCGCGGAGACGAAGCAGACCGGCACGAGGTGGCCTTCGCGCAACGCCTTCTCGAACGGCGCGTGCAGCTGCCCGGCCTCGATCGACTCGCCCTGCTCGAGGTACTTCGCCATCAGCTCCTCGTCGACTTCGATCACCTGGTCGACGAGCGCCTGGTGCGCGTCGGCGACCGAGCTGAAGTCGGACTCGCCCGACGGGTTGAAGAAGCAGTCGACGACCTTCTTGCCGCCGCCCGCCGGCAGGTTGATCGGCAGGCATTCGTTGCCGAACGCCGCGCGGATCGACTCGAGCACGGCCTCGCAATCGACATTCTCGGCGTCGATCTTGTTGACGATGACAAGGCGGCACAAATGCCGATCGGCCGCCCACTCCATCATGCGCGACGTGATCATCTCGATGCCGGACGACGCGTTCACGACGACCGCCGCGGTCTCGACCGCATCGAGCGCGCCGATCGCCTGGCCGATGAAGTCGGGATAGCCGGGGGTGTCGACGATGTGAATGCGCGCGTCGGGCGTGTCGACGTGCAGGATCGAGGCGCGCAGCGAATGCTGGAACTGCTTCTCGAGCGGGTCGAAGTCGGAGACCGTGGTCCCCTTCTCGACGCTGCCCGCGACCTGGATGCCACCGGCGCGGGCGAGGAGGGCCTCGGCGAGCGAGGTCTTCCCCGCCCCGCCGTGGCCTACGAGCGCGACGGTGCGAATGCTGGGGGTGGCGTAGTCCGCCATTCGTTTCCTCCTCGAATGTCGTTCGTGTGGGAAACCTCGTTCAAGCGCTTGCCGGGGGCGCCAGGCGCGTGGGCGGGCACGGGAGGCCCGCCCGGGGGCGTCCGGGCGTCGGTCGGGACCTATGGTAGCGCGGTGCGGCGCGCGCGTCGTGCCGCAGCGCACACTCGGTTGCGGCGCGGGTGCAGAATGGCGGTCGGCCGCCTGTCCGGAGAGACGCCGATGTCACCGAATCCCGCCCTGCGTCGTGCGCTTGGCGCCGCGCTCGCCGTCGCGTTGCTCGCGCCCCCAGGGCTCGCCGCGCAGACCGTGACGCCGCTGCGCTTCACGCCCGGCACCAACAACGCGTCGGTCAATGACCAGCTCAAGGGGCCGAACGAAACCGCGCGCGACTACGTCGTGCCGGGCGTCCCGGGCGCGACGCTGGATGTTTCGCTGCGCACGCAGTCGAAAGATACGTTCTTCAGCGTGCTGCATCCCTACGGCGACACGGTCTACACGAACCAGGGCGACCAGCGCACGTCGTGGAATGGCCGCCTGGTCGACGGAGGCAACTACCGGGTCCGCGTCTTCCTCGACCCGGCGGCGGCAAGCCAGGGCCGCGGCGCGACCTACACGCTGAACGTCAAGCTCGACCCGCCGCGCTAGGCCGTGCGCGCGAGCCAGCGCCGCAGCGCCGCGTTCACTTTCGCGGGCTGTTCGATCGACGACAGGTGCCCGCAGTCGTCGACGAAGACGAGCTCCGCGCCGCGGATGCCCGTCGCCTGCTCGGCGAGGATCTCGCGCGGCATCAGCTGGTCGTCCGCGCCCGCCATCACGATCGTCGGGCACGCGATGCGCGCCAGGTCGGGGCGGCTGTCCGCGCGCCCGATGATCGCGCGCTCCTGGCGCACGAACGCGTCGGGGCCGACGCGCTGCGCCATGTCGTGCACGACCTTCGCCAGCCGCGGGTCCGCGGCGTGCCCGGGCGTCATCAGCTTCGGCAGCAGCGTCTCGACGACGGCCGGAAAGTCGCGCTCCGCGAGCGACATCAGGCGGCGCCGGTTCTCGGTCGACTCGGGCGTGTCGGGGCGCGCCGAGGTGTCCATCAGCGCGAGCGCGCTCACGCGCTGCGGCGCCTGCCGGAGGATCTCGTAAGCGACGTAGCCGCCCATCGACAGGCCGCCGAGCGCGAAGCGCGGCCACGGCGCCTGTGCGAGCGCGTCGGCCGCGAGGGCCGCCATCGTGTCGTGCTTCGCGAGGTCGGCGACGCGGACGTCGGCGACGACCGCGAGGTCCTCGAGCTGGGGACCGAACAGCTCCGCGTCGGACGCGAGGCCGGGAAGTAGCAGCAGCGGGGGTCGGTTCATCGCCGGATCATG
Source organism: Casimicrobiaceae bacterium (assembly GCA_036559685.1). Lineage (GTDB taxonomy): Bacteria > Pseudomonadota > Gammaproteobacteria > Burkholderiales > Casimicrobiaceae > VBCG01. Next base: position 1,167 of record DATBSV010000196.1, on the reverse strand, counting down.
CCACGACGTCCGACGGCCTACCGCCTGCGCTTAGCGCTTTAGACCAGCTCCAGCATCTCCCGCAGGCTCTTGAGCAGGTCCTCTTCCTGGAACGGCTTGCCGAGGTAGAGGTCGACGCCGAGCTCCTTCGCGAGGTTGCGGTGCTTCTCGGCCGTGCGCGAGGTGATCATGATGATCGGCACATGCGCGTGCTTCGCGTCGGCCTTGATCGTCTTCGTGAACTCGAAGCCGTCCATGCGCGGCATCTCGATGTCGAGCAGGATCACGTCGGGCGTGTGCTCGCTCAGCACCTGCAGCGCGTCGATGCCGTCCTTCGCGGTCAGGACGTCGAAGCCTTCGCGCATCAGCAGGCGGCTCGTGATCTTGCGCACGGTCAGCGAATCGTCCACGACCAGCACGAGCGGGCGCGCCGGCGCGGCAGGCGCGGAGACGCGCGCGACGCGGCGCTCGGCGTTCGGGTCGAACGCCTGCACGTCGGTGCGCTGCGCGAGCGCGACCGGGTTGATGATCAGCACGATCTCGCCGTTCCCCAGCACGGTCGCGCCGGCGATGCCCGACACGCGCGCGAGCTGCGGCCCGATGTTCTTGACGACGACTTCCTGGTTGCCGGCCATCTCGTCGACGTGGATCGCCGCGCGGTTCTGGCCGGAGCGAAGGAGCAGCACGAAGTTGTGACGCCCCGTCTCCGGGTTGTGGGCGGTGTCGCCGAGCAGGTGCGGCAGGTAGTGGAACGGATACTTGTGCGCGTGCCAGTCGATCTCGCCCGCGACGTAGAGGTGCAGGAGCTGCTCGGCCTTGACCTGCTGGACCTGCTCGACCATCGGCGCGGGCAGCGCCCACAGGCGGCCGCCGGCGCGAACGAGCACCGTCTGCGCGACGGCGAGGGTCAGCGGCAGGTAGAGCGTGAAGGTCGTGCCCTGCCCGGGCCGCGAGGCGACCTCGACGCGGCCGCCGAGTGCTGCGAGCTCCGCGCGCACGACATCCATGCCGACGCCGCGGCCGGAGATCTGGGTGACCTTCGACGCGGTCGAGAAACCGGGCCGGAACAGGAACTCGAACAGCTGCGCCTCGGTCGGCTGCACGTCGTCGGCGATGAGGCCGACGTCCTTGGCGCGCTGGTGCACGCGCGCGAGGTCGATGCCGCCGCCGTCGTCCTCGAGCACGATC
>DATBSV010000195.1:0-3170 GCA_036559685.1 Casimicrobiaceae bacterium | reverse complement strand
GCTGACCGATCCGGGCGGCGCGACGCGCACGCTCGCCGACTACCGCGGCAAGGCGGTCGTCCTGTTCTTCGGCTACACGCAGTGCCCGGATGTGTGCCCGACGACGCTCGCCGCGCTCGCCGAGGCGATGAAGGCGCTGGGGCCCGACGCCGACCGGGTGCAGGTGCTGTTCGTCACGGTCGACCCGGAGCGCGACACCTCCGAGCTCCTGAAGGCGTACGTGCCGGCATTCGATCCGCGCTTCGTGGGGCTGCGCGGCGACGCGAAGGCGCTCGAGGCCGTCGCGAAGGAGTTCCGGATCGTCTACCAGAAGGTGCCCGGCGCGACGCCGACGACCTACACGGTCGACCACTCGGCGGGCACCTTCCTGTTCGACCCGCAGGGGCGGCTGCGCGTCTACATCGGGCACGGCCAGGCGCCCGACGCGTTCGTGCACGACCTGCGCGAGCTCGTGCGTGCATCGCCACGGTGACGTGAGCCGCGAAGAGCCGCGACCCACCGCGCCCTCGGCAGCGCTGCGAGCGGTGCAGCACTACCAGGAGCTGCTGGCGCGCGAGCCGGACAGCCGCAGCGTGCATGCGGGGCTCGCGGCCGCCCTGTTCGATTACGCGTACGAGCTGCGGCGGGACGGCAAGCTCGATGCCGCCGTCGCCGCTTTCGCGCAAGCGGCGAAGTTTGCGCCCGATCGAGCGGTCACCTGGGTGGCGTTCGGCAATGCATGCATGGAGCTCGAGCTCGCGACGGTGCGCACGCCGAGAGTCGTAGCGGGCGACGACGACCTCGTCGCGCATGCGCTCGCGGCGTTCTCCCGCGCCGCCGTCCTGCAAGCCGACGCTCCGCTCGTCGTTGCGCGCCGCGCGATGGCGGCGCGTTACGCGTGCGCCTGGACGCAGGCCGGGCAGGCGGAAGCCGACCTCGTACGCCTTGCGCGCGAGCGACCTGCCGAGTTCGCATGCGATCCCTTTTCCGCTGCCGCGCTGCTGACCGACCCGCTGATGCAGCGGCGCGGCATCGAAGGGTGGTGCCGCACGGAGCTGCCCGCGCCCGCGGCACCGGGCCTCGTCAGGCGCCGCGGGACGCGGTTGCGCCTGGGATACCTGTCGTCGGATCTCCACGATCACGCCACCGCGCACCTTGCGGCCGGCTTGTTCGAGCGACACGACCGCGCCCGGTTCGAGGTCTTCGCGTACGCCTGCGATCGGGACGACGGCAGCGCGATGCGCGCGCGCCTGCGCGGCGCGTTCGAGCACTGGCGCGACCTCACGGGCACGAACGATGCGGATGCGGCCAAGGCAATGGCCGACGACGCGCTGGACGTTCTCGTGGACCTCAAGGGCCACACGGACGGGGCGCGGCCCGGCATCATCGCTCGCCGTCCGGCTCCGGTGCAGCTCCACTACCTGGGTTTCCCGGGCACGCTCGCGTACGGCGCCATCGACGGGATCGTCGTCGACGACGTCGTCGCGCCTCGCGGAAGCGAAGACGAGTTCGCCGAGCGGCTGGTGAGGCTCCCGGTGTGCTACCAGGTCAACGACGACCGGCGCCAGTTGCCAGCTGCGGCGTCGCGCGCCGACGCGGGGCTTCCGGCCGACGCGCTGGTGATCGCGTGCTTCAACCAGACGTACAAGCTCACGCAGCCGTTCGTCGCGGCGTGGCTGGACGTGTTGCACGAGCACGGCGACGCCGTGCTGTGGCTCGCCGTTCCTCACGCGCTCGCCCGCCGGAACCTGCACAGGTTTGCGGAGGCGCATGGCGTGGCACCCGAACGCGTGATCTTCGCGCCGATGCTGCCGCAAACGGCGCATCTCGCACGGCTGCAATGCGCGGACCTGGCGCTCGACGTGCTTCCTTTCGGCTCGCACACCACCGGCAGCGACGCCCTTTTTGCGGGTGTGCCGCTCCTCACCTGCAGGGGCACGACGTTCGCTGGCCGCGTCGGCGCCAGCCTTTGCCGTGCGGTGGATCTGATGGAACTCGTCACCGAGTCCCTGGACGAGTACCGCGGCCGGCTGCGGGCGCTATGTGCGGATCGCCGGCGACTCGCCCACTACCGCATGCATCTGCGCGACCGCGGGCGCCTTGCGCTTTTCGACACGCAAGCGTTCACGCGAGCCTACGAGGATGCGCTCACCGCCTGCGCTCGATGAGCTCGATCACCCTCCACGACGGGTGGTCGCCCGCGGCCGGCGGCCCTAGAATTCGACCATCTCGAAGTCGTCCTTGCGCGCGCCGCACTCGGGGCACGTCCAGTTCGGCGGCACCTTGTCCCAGGTCGTCCCCGGCGGGATCCCCTCGGCGGGCAGGCCGAACTCCTCCTCGTAGATGAAGCCGCAGATCAGGCACATGTATTTTTTCACGGGCAGAATTATAGGATGACGCTGGTCAACCTCGGGTCGGGCCCGCACAAGCTCCCCGGTTTCGTCAATGTCGACCTCGACGCCGCGGGCCGGCCCGACGTCGTCGCCGACCTGTCGCGCGGGCTGCCGTTCGCCGACGCGTGCGCCGACGCGATCTTCACCGAGGACTTCGTCGCGCAGCTCGAGCCCGATGCGCTGCTGCGCTTTCTCGCCGAGTGCCGGCGCATGCTCAAGCCGGGCGGGACGCTGCGCGTGCTGACGCCGGACCTTCGGCGCTTCATGCGCATGTACCTGGACGAGCCCGAGCGACTGATGCACTTCTGGAACAGCGCGGTCGGCGTGCCGCTGCCCAACGCGACGGCGGGGGATGTCGTGAACCTCGGCATGAAGCTCGCGGGACGCTGGCAGTACGACGTCGAGACGTTCGCGCGCATCGCCGCGAGGGCGGGGCTCGACACCGCGACCGCTCGCTACAACGAGAGCCGGCACGCGGCGCTGTGCGGCATCGACCTGCGCAAGCCCGACGAGGCCGTCAGCATGTACCTCGAATGCACGCCCAGGCGCGTGAGTTAACATCCTGCTCAGATGTCGAACGAACCCGTCACCGGCTCACCGCCGGTCGTGCTGGCCTTCGCGCCGTCCGATCCGTCGGGCGGCGGCGGGCTGCAGGCGGACCTGCTCACGCTCGCGAGCATGGGCTGCCACGCGCTCACGGTCGTCACGGCGATCACCGTGCAGGACACGACCGGCGTCGAGGGCGTGCTGCCGATGGAAGCGGAGTGGGTCGCCGACCAGGCGCGCTGCCTGCTCGAG
>DATBSV010000194.1:0-21473 GCA_036559685.1 Casimicrobiaceae bacterium | reverse complement strand
CGGTCCCCGCGTAGACCGCCGGCGCGAGCGCGAGCCGGCCGGACTTGCGCAGGTACGCGAGCGTCAGCGCGACGATCAGGAACGCCTCGACGCCTTCGCGGAACGAGATCAGCGCGGTCGTGAGCATGGGTCGGGCGCCGGTGAGGGGTGGGGGGGCTGGACAGCGAATAGGAATGATTCGCATTATCTGGCCCCCGCGGCCGAAATGCAAGCCCAGCCGGACCGGCCGGCGTTCGCGCCGTCCCGCCGCCGGCCGAGGACGGCGTCCGGCAGGCCGTCGCATGGCCCCGGGCGGCCGCAGGACCCACGGTAGAATCAAGGACTTCGCTGCATTTTCCCGCCCCGCAGGATGTCCGAGCCCACCGACCTTACCCGCCTCAGGATCGACCGCAGCTTGGCCCCGGTCCGCCGCCGCCGGACGCGCCGCTGGGTGATCCTGGGTGTCGCCGGGATCGCCGTCGCGCTGGCTGCCGGTTTCGTGCTGACGCGGCCCCGCGTGGTCGACGTCCAGACCGTGGCGGTCGTGACGTCGTTTCCCTCGCAGCAGTTCGTCGTGCTGAACGCGACCGGCTACGTGGTCGCCCAGCGCAAGGCGGCGATCGCGTCGAAGGCGACCGGGCGCCTCGAGTGGCTCGGCGTCGCCGAAGGCTCGCGCGTGAAGGCCGGCGAGGTCATTGCGCGGATCGACAACCGCGACGTCGTCGCGCAGGCGGAGGCGGCGCGCGCGCAAGCCAACGCCTCGCGTGCGGCGCTCGAATCGGCGCTCGCCGAGGAGCGCGACGCGCTGTCTCAGCACCGGCGCAACGGCGACCTGGTGACCAAGGGGTTCGTGTCGCAATCGTCGCTCGACACGTCGAAGGCGCGCGCCGAACGCGCCGTCGCCGGCGTGACGAGCGCACGCGCGTCGCTCGCCGCCGCCGAGGCGGGCGCGCGCAATGCCGAGGTCTCGGTCGACTACACGCTGATCCGCGCGCCGTTCGACGGCGTGATCCTGTCGAAGAGCGCGAACGTCGGCGACATGGTGACGCCGTTCTCGAGCGCCACCGACTCGAAGGGCGCGGTCGTCGCGATGGCCGACATGGACACGCTCGAGGTCGAGGCCGACGTCTCCGAGTCGAGCCTGTCCAAGGTCAAGGTCGGCCAGCCCGCCGAGATCGTGCTCGACGCGCTGCCCGACGCGCGCTTCCTCGGCCACATCAGCCGCATGGTGCCGACCGTCGACCGCGCCAAGGCGACGGTGATGACCAAGGTGAAGTTCGACCGGATCGACCCGCGCGTGCTGCCCGAGATGAGCGCGAAGGTGTCGTTCCTGTCGCGCGACGTCGCGCCCGCCGAGCAGAAGCCGCTGGTCGCGGTGGCCGCCGATGCGGTCACGCAGCGCGACGGCAGGAGCGTCGTCTTCGTCGTGCGCGACAGCGCGGCGGTCGCGGTGCCGGTGACGACCGGCCAGAAGCTCGGCGACCTCGTCGCCATCGCCGGCGAGGTCAAGTCGGGCGAGAAGGCCGTCGCCAAGCCGCCGGCCGATCTCAACTCGGGGACGCGCGTCAAGGTCGCGGCCAAGTGAGCGAAACTCTGCGCGCCGGGCAGACGCCCGGCGCCGGTCCCGGTCCGCTCGTGTCGATCCGCGCGCTGTCGAAGCACTACGTGCGCGGCGACCAGGTGATCCCGGTGCTGGTCGACCTCGACCTCGACGTCGCCGAGGGCGACTTCGTGGCGCTGATGGGACCTTCGGGATCGGGCAAGTCGACTTTGCTCAACCTCGTCGCCGGCATCGACAAGCCGTCGTCGGGCGAGATCAAGGTCGCCGGCGTCGACATCGCGAAGCTCTCGGAAGGCGAGCTCGCCGACTGGCGCGCGGCGCACGTCGGCTTCATCTTCCAGTTCTACAACCTGATGCCGGTGCTCTCCGCGTTCGGCAACATCGAGCTGCCGCTGCTCCTGACGTCGCTGTCCCGGCGCGAGCGCCACGAGCGCGTCGCCACCGCGCTCGCGCTGGTCGGGCTTTCCGATCGCGCCGAGCACTATCCCAACGAGCTTTCGGGCGGGCAGCAGCAGCGCGTCGCGATCGCGCGCGCGCTCATCTCCGACCCGACGCTGATCGTCGCCGACGAGCCGACCGGCGACCTCGACCGCGCGACCGCGGGCGAGATCCTCGGCCTGCTCGACCGGCTGAACGACGAGCTCGGCAAGACGATCGTGATGGTTACGCACGATCCCAAGGCCGCCGAGCGTGCCCACCGCATCGTGCACCTCGAGAAGGGCGTGCTCGCGAGCTGATCGCGGGCCCGACGTGCGACCGTGTTCGTCCCGATGCTGGTGCTGCGCAACCTGTTCCGTCACAAGCTGCGGACGATCCTCACTGCGCTCGGCATCGTCGTCGCCATCGCGTCGTTCGGGATCCTGCGCACGATCGTCGACGCGTGGTACGCCGGCGCGAACGCGTCGAGCTCGGCGCGGCTGGTGACGCGGAGCTCCGTGTCGCTCGTGTTCCCGCTGCCGCTCAACTACGCGCAGAAGATCCGCCAGGTCGAAGGCGTGGAGAGCGTCGCCGCGGTCAACTGGTTCGGCGGCGTCTACATCACCGAGCGCAACTTCTTCCCGCAGTTCGCGATCCAGGCGCCGGCCTACCTCGCGATGTATCCGGAGCTCCTGCTGGACGACGCCGAGCGCAAGGCGTTCTACACCGACCGCAAGGGCGCGATCGCCGGACGCAAGCTCGCCGAGCAGTACGGCTGGAAGATCGGCGACACGATCCCGCTGCGCGGCACGATCTTCCCGGGCACCTGGTCGTTCACGCTGCGCGGCATCTACGACGGCGCCGACAAGACGGTCGACCAGTCGACGTTCTTCTTCCACTGGGACTACCTGAACGAAACGGTGAAGCGCGACTTCCCGCGCCGCGGCGACCAGGCGGGGCTTTTCGTCGTCAGGATCCGCGATCCCGGCCAGGCGGCGTCGGTGTCGCAGTCGGTCGACGTGACGTTCGCGAATTCTTTGGCCGAGACGCTGACCGAGACCGAGAAGGCGTTCCAGCTCTCGTTCGTCGCGATGACCGAGGCGATCCTGGTCGCGATCCAGGCGGTCTCGTACGTCGTGCTCCTGATCATCATGGCGGTGATGGCGAACACGATGGCCATGACCGCGCGCGAGCGCTACGGCGAGTACGCGACGCTCAAGGCGATCGGGTTTTCATCGCTGTTCGTCGCCGGCCTGATCGCGGCCGAGTCGCTGGGCCTCGCGCTCGCCGCCGCGGCGATCGGGATCGCGATCACGTTCCCGCTCGCCAACGCGTTCGCCGACGCGATGGGATCGCTGTTCCCGGTGTTCTACGTGTCGGAGGAGACGGTCGTGCTGCAACTCGCCGCGGCGCTGGCCGTCGGCGTGGTCGCCGCCGCGGTTCCGGCGTGGCGTGCGGCGCGCGTCCGCATCGTGGACGGCCTGCGCGCGGTCGCGTGACGCGATGAAGCTCCCGTTCTCGTACGTCGTCCGCAACCTCGCCGCGCGCCGGCTCACGACCGCGCTGACCGCGGGCGGCATGGCGCTCGTCGTCTACGTGTTCGCCACCGTCCTCATGCTGGCCGCCGGCCTCGAGCGCACGCTCGTCGCGACCGGCAGCGACGACAACGTGGTCGTGATCCGCAAGGGCGCGCAGACCGAGGTGCAGAGCGGCATCGACCGGCGGCAGGCCGCGATCGTGGAGTCCCTGCCTGGCATCGCGACCGGCGGCGACGGGAAGCGGCTCGTGTCGAAGGAGCCGGTCGTGCTGATCAGCCTGCCCAAGCGCGAGTCGGGCAAGCCGTCGAACGTCGTCATCCGCGGCGTGACGCCGGAAGGCTACGCGCTGCGCCCCCAGGTGAGGATCGTCGATGGACGGCTGCCGCGGCCCGGTACCGCCGAGGTGATCGCGGGCCGCTCGGTCGCGAGCGGCTTTCGGGGTGCGGGCCGGGACGAGACCGTACGCTTCGCCACGCGCGACTGGACCGTCGTCGGCGTGTTCGACGCCGGGCGCACCGGCTTCGACTCGGAGATGTGGGGCGACGCCGAGCAGATGCTGCAGGCGTTCCGGCGGCAGGGCTTCTCGTCGGTGATCTTCAAGCTGGCCGACGGCTCGCGCTTCGACGAGGTCAAGGCTGCGATCGAGGCGGACCCGCGGCTCACGCTCGAGGCCAAGCGCGAGACGCGCTTCTACGCCGACCAGTCCGAGGCGCTCGCGAAATTCATCACCTACCTCGGCACGTCGATCTCGGTCATCTTCTCGATCGGCGCGATCATCGGCGCGATGATCACGATGTACGCGTCGGTGGCGGCGCGCACCGGCGAGATCGGCACGCTGCGCGCGCTCGGCTTCTCGCGCACGGCGATCCTCACCGCGTTCCTGGTCGAGGCGCTCCTGCTCGGCCTCGCCGGCGGCATCGTGGGGCTCGTGGGCGCGTCGTTCATGCAGGCGATCTCGATCTCGACGATGAACTTCCAGACCTTTGCCGAGCTCGCGTTCAGCTTCGCGCTGACGCCTGGCATCGTCGTCGGCTCGCTCGCGTTCGCGCTAGCGATGGGCTTCGTCGGCGGCTTCCTGCCGGCCGCGCGCGCCGCCCGCATGAAGATCGTCGACGCGCTGAGGGCGGCGTGAACGCTGCGACGCTGCGCCGTTACGCGATCGCGCGCACGCTCTGGCGCGCCCCGACGCCGGTCGACGCGATCGCGCGGCTGGGCTTCGTGCAGTACGACCCGATCCGCGCGCCCGCGTCCGCGCAGGACCTGATCCTGCGCCAGCGCGTCGACGGCTACCGCGCCGGCGACCTCGAGCGCGCCTACCGCGAGCATCCGCTCGACGAGACCTTCCTGCACGTCTACGGCGTGATGCCGCGCGAGCGGGCCGAAGCGCTCCATCCGCGTGGCGACGCGCCGGCGTGGCGCGTCGAGCGCGAGCATCCGGGGCTCGCGCGGCGCGTGCTGCGCCATGTGCGCAAGCATGGGGTCGCGCATCCGCGCACGCTCGCGCAGGCGCTCGAGGCGACCGCGATGGTCAACGGCTGGGGCGGGGCGTCGTCGGCGACGACGCGCGCCCTCGACATGCTGCAGTACCAGGGCGCGTTGCGGGTCTCGCATCGCGACGCCGGCATTCGCGTCTACGCGCCTGCGCCGAAGCGGCCGCGCGCGATCGGGCCGTCGCGGCGCGCCGACACGCTCCTGGCCGCGCTGCTCGCCCTGTACGCGCCCCTCCCGGCGGCCACGCTGCGCTACCTCGCGTGGATGGTCGGCGGACGGGGGTTGGACAGCGACGAGCGCGCGCGTGCGCTCGCGCGCTTCGCGAAGAGTGCCGGCGTCGCGTCGGTCGACGTCGACGGCGTGCGCTACCTGTATCCGGCTGGCGAGGCGCCGGAGCGCGCGGACGTCGACGACCGCGTGCGCGCGCTCGCGCCGTTCGACCCGATCGTCTGGGATCGCGATCGCTTCGAGCACCTGTGGGGCTGGAGCTACCGGTTCGAGGCCTACACGCCGGCGGCGAAGCGCGTGTACGGCTACTACGCGTTGCCGCTCGCGTGGCGCGATCGCATCGTCGGCTGGGTCAATGCGACACCGACCGGGAAGGGCCTGTCGTTCGACATCGGCTACGCGAACGGGGCACCGCGCGGTCGCGCATTCCGCAGCGCGCTCGACGATGAGCTCGCGGCGCTGGAGGGATTCGCGCGGTGAACGCGCCGGCGCTCTTCGCGATCTGCACCGCTATCTGGGGCTCGACCTGGCTCGCGATCACGTTCCAGCTCGGCGTCGTGCCCCCCGGGGTGTCGGTCGTCTACCGCTTCGCGCTCGCGGCCGTGCTGCTCGGGGCGTGGTGCAAGGCGACGAAGCGCTCGCTCGCGTTCCCGGCGGCGACGCACGCGTGGCTTGCGGCCTGGGGGGCAACGATGTTCGGGATGAACTACGTCGCCATCTACTACGCCGAGGCGTACGTATCGTCGGGGCTCGTCGCGGTCGTGTTCGCAACGATCGTGTTCATGAGCGCGTTCGGCATGCGCCTGTTCTTTGGAACGCCGCTGACCGCGCGAATGCTCGTCGCCGCCACGCTCGGCGTCTGCGGCGTCGCGTTGCTGTTCCTGCCCCAGCTCGAATCGGTTCGTGCCGGCGGACAGGCCGCGGTCGGCATCGCCTATGCGCTGGCCGGCACGGCGCTCGCGACCGGCGGCAACCTGATCGCCGTGCGCAACCACGCACGCGAGCTGCCGGTATTCCCGACGACGGCCTGGGGCATGCTGTACGGCGCCCTCGTCGCCGCGCTCATCGCGATCGTTCAGGGCGCGCCGTGGAGCTTCGACGCGACGCCCGCGTACGTGGCGTCGCTCGTCTACCTGGCGGTGTTCGGCAGCATCGTCGCGTTCGGCGCGTACCTGACGCTGCTGAAGATGGTCGGCGCCGGCCCCGCGTCGTACCTTGCCGTGTCGACGCCGGTGATCGCGATGCTGCTGACGACGCTGTTCGAAGGCTACCGCTGGACCTGGCCCGCCGTGCTCGGCGTCGCGCTCGCGGTGTCCGGGATCGTGCTGGCGCTTCGAAAAGTTCCTACTCGAAGGTGAGCCGGGCTTCCGTAATCAGCTTCTTCCAGCTCGCGAGATCCCGGGCGATCAGCGCGCCGAGCTCCGCGGGCTCGCCCGGGATCAACTCGGCGCCTTCGCGCTCCAGTCGCTCGCGCACGTCGGGCTGCGCGAGGATGCGCTTGACCTCGGCGGCGATGCGCACGATCGGCTCGCGCGGCGTGCCGGCCGGCGCGACAATTCCCCAGTAGTTGATCACCTCGGCGTTTTCCACGCCTTGCTCCTGCCACGACGGCACGTCGGGCATCTGCGGAATGCGTCTGGGACCGGTGACCGCGAGCACGCGCACGCGCTTGTCGGCCGCGAGCGGCAACGCGGCCGGAATCGACGCGGTCATCGCCTGCAGCGTGCCCCCGAGGAGGTCCTTGGTCGCATCCGCGATGCCGCGGTAGGGGACGTGCACGACAGTGGTGCCGGTCCGCGCCATGAAGAGCTCCAGCGCGAGGTGGTTCACGCTGCCCGCGCCGGCCGAGCCGTAGTTGAGCTTGCCGGGCTCGCGGCGCGCGAGCTCGATGAACTCGCGCATCGTGGCGGCCGGCACGGATGGGGCGACGACGAACGCGAGCGGTCCCGACGCGATCGGAGCGACCGGCGCGAACTGCGCGACCGGATCGTAGCCGGGATGCTTCGCCGACGCGGCGACCGTCGTGAACGGCGAGGCGACGAACAGCAGCGTGTAGCCGTCGGGGTCGGCCTTCGCGACCTCGGCCGCGCCGATCGCGCCGCCCGCGCCGGTGCGGTTGTCGACGACGACCTGCTGGCCGAGGCGATCGGAGAGCTTCTGCGCGACGTACCGTGCGACCGTGTCGGTGCCGGCGCCTGGCGAGAACGGCACGACCAGCCGGATCGGCTTGATCGGGTACTGCGCGGAAGCGGCGACGGCGGTGAACGCGAAGGCGAGGGCGACGGCGAGGCGCGAGGCGATCGTCATGGTCGGGGCCGAAGGAAACGGTAAGGATGCGTTGCGGCGATGACGGCACGATGAACGGCGCCCATCGTGGTCCCAATCGCGCCGGTCGTCCAGTCCGCGCGGGCCTTCACTGGGCACCCAGGTTGAAGAATTCGCGGCGGCCGCGCATCGAGGCAACGCGCTCGCAAAGCAGCGCGAAGTGGGCCGGGTTGTCGACGAAATTGAGCCGCTCGCTGTTGACGATCAACAAGGGCGCGCCGTCGTACTGGTAGAAGAAGCGCGTGTAGGTGTCGGCGACGCGCGCGAGGTAGCTCTCCTCGACCGTGCGCTCGTAGTCCATGCCGCGGCGCTGCACGCGCTCGACCAGCACCTGCACCGGCGCCTGCAGGTAGACGACGAGGTCGGGCACCGGCACCTGCGGCTTGAGGTGCACGTAGATCTTCTCGTAGAGCGCGTACTCGTCGTCGGTCAGGTTGAGGCGCGCGAACAGCGGGTCCTTGTCGAACAGGAAGTCGGCGACGGTCGGTCGCCGGAAGAGATCGAGCTGCGCGAGCGCGCGGAGCTGGTCGACGCGCTGGAACAGGAAGGTGAGCTGCGTCGGCAGCGCGAAGCGCGCGCGGTCCTCGTAGAACCGCGCGAGGAACGGGTTGTCCTCGGGCTGCTCGAGCAGCGGATCGGCATGCATCACGTGCGCGAGCTCGCGCGCGAGCGAGGTCTTGCCGGCACCGATCGGCCCTTCGACCACGACGTAGCGGCACTTCGCGAGATCCATGCGCGTTGAAGTCGGGGCTAGCGGGTGGTGCGGGTGCGTGCGATGCGCTGGCGGCGGAGCGCCGGCAGCGCGCGTCGCGCGAGGCCGCGTCCGGGAATCGTCGCCGCGGGCGCCACGTCGGCGAGCGGCCGCAGGACGAACGCGCGCTCGTGCATGCGCGGGTGCGGCACCACCAGCCCGGGCGCGCGTACGCGGCGCCGGCCGAAGAGTAGCAGATCGAGATCCAGCGTCCGCGGTGCTTTCGCGGGCCCGCGCGGATCGCGCCGGCGCCGTTGCCGCCGCTCGATCGCGAGCAGGCGCCGCAGGAGCGCGCGCGCGGACAGCGCGGTGTCGACGAGCGCGACGGCGTTGACGTAGTCGGGCTGCGGCCCGCTCGTCCCGACCGGCGCGGAGACGTAGTTCGGCGACACGGCAACCACGCGCGTGCGCGGCAGCCGCGCGAGCGCGCGCACGGCGCGCGCGAGCTGGCGGCGCGGATGGTTCAGGTTGCTGCCGAGCCCGACCGCGGCCCGCGTCATTCGGGCTCGGGCTCCGGCGGCAATGCCGCGGCGTCCTCGTGCCGCGCGCGACGCCCGCGTCCGCGCGAGCGGCGCCGCTTCGTCGGCGCCTCGTCGGGCCGGAGCATCGCGTCGCGCTCGGCCTGGCCGGCCGCCTGGAACGTCGTCCACCAGTCCACCAGCGCCTTCGGCACCTCACCGCTCTCGCCGCGCAGCGCGAGGAAGTCGTACGCCGCGCGGAAGCGCGGATGCTCGAGCAGCCGCGCCGGCCGCGAGCCGGCGCGCTGCTCGAAGCGCGGCTGCAGCGACCAGATCTCCTTGATCGTCGCCTCGAAGCGCCGCGGGATCGCGATGCGCTGCGCCTGCTGCTCGAGCACGTGGTCCATCGCCTCGAACAGCGCGGGCAGCGGCTTGCCGCCCTTGCCCTTGGCGGCGGTCCATTGCGCGAGCACCTCGTGCCACAGGAGCGTCGCGAACAGGAACGCGGGCGACACGCCCATGTCCTCGCGCACGCGCCGGTCGGTGTGCGCCAGCGCGACCTGGATGAACTTCTGCCCGAGCGGCTGCTCGAGGATCACGTCGAGGAGCGGCAAGAGACCGTGCGAGAGCCCGTACGAGCGCAGGCTGCGCAGCGTGTCGGACGCGTGGCCCGAGAGCAGGAGCTTCTGCATCTCGTCGAACAGCCGTGCGGGCGGCACGTTCGCCATCAGCGGCGCGAGCCTCGGGATCGGGTCGGCCGTGCGCTTGTCGATCGTCACGCCGACCTTGGTCGCGAGGCGCACGGCGCGCAGCATGCGCACCGGGTCCTCGCGGAAGCGCGTGACCGGCGGGCCGATGAGCTTCAGCTTGCGCGAGCGCACGTCGGCGACACCGCCGACGTAGTCCCACACTTCCTCGGTCGTCGGGTCGAAGTACAGCGCGTTGATCGTGAAGTCGCGCCGCGCGGCGTCCTCGGCCTGCGTGCCGTAGACGTTGTCGGAGATGAGCCGCCCGTGCTCGTCGGTCGCCTCGTCGCCCTTCTGCGGCGCGCGGAAGGTCGACACCTCGATCACCTCGTTGCCGACGTGCACGTGCACGAGCCGGAAGCGGCGACCGATGATGAACGCGCGGCGGAAGAGCGGCTTCACGGCCTCCGGCGTCGCGTCGGTCGCGATGTCGAAGTCCTTCGGCGTCAGGCCGAGCATCAAGTCGCGCACGGCGCCGCCGACGACGAACGCCTTGAAGCCGGCGTCCTGGAGCCGGCGCGTGACCGTGCGTGCCGCGTAGCTCACCTGGTCGCGCCGCACCGGGTGGGCGTCGGCGCGAACGATCGCGGGCTCGCCCGGCGAGCGGCCGGGCCAGAAGCGGGCGAACAGGCGGCGGATCATCGACTGCGGCGGGGCGCTTTGCGGTAAGGGACGCGCGGCGCGGAGGAGGACGGCTTCGAAACGGCGCCGGATGATAGCACGCCGCGCGCGACGGCCTCCTCGCGCCACGCGCCCGGCGCGAGCGCGTCGAGCGTCCAGTCGCCGACCGACCAGCGCACGAGCCTGAGCGTCGGCAGGCCGACCGCCGCGGTCATGCGCCGCACCTGCCGGTTGCGTCCTTCGCGGATCGTGAGCGCGAGCCACGCGGTCGGGATCGCGCGGCGCACGCGGATCGGCGGATCGCGCGGCCACAGCGCCGGCGGCGGATCGAGCCTGCGGACCTCGGCGCTCCGCGTCGGCCCGTCGCGAAGCGCGACGCCGCGCGCGAGTGCGGCGATCGCATCGTCGCTGGGCTCGCCCTCGACCTCGACCCAGTAGGTCTTCGCGAGCGCGCGTCGCGGGTCGGTGATGCGCGCCTGCAACGCGCCGTCGTCGGTCAGCACGACCAGGCCCTCGCTGTCCGCGTCGAGGCGCCCCGCCGGATACACCCCCGGTCGATCGACGTAGTCGGCGAGCGTGGGCCGCCCGTCGGGCGAGGTGAACTGGCACAGCACGCCGTAGGGTTTGTTGAGCAGGATCAAGCGCGGCATGGGTCGCATTCGGCCGGGGTCCAAATCGGGGATAATCACGGGTTCTCCGCCGCCTGCCGGCCACGCACGGCCCCGCGCGGCAGCCACGATCCCCCCGAAGGAGACTTCCCAGCATGTACCAGCACGTCAAGGTGCCCGCCGGCGGCGCGAAGATCACCCTCAACAAGGACTTCACGCTCAACGTCCCGGACCACCCGATCATCCCGTACATCGAAGGCGACGGCACGGGCGTCGACATCACGCCGGTGATGATCAAGGTCGTCGATGCCGCGGTCGCGAAGGCGTACGGCGGCAAGCGGAAGATCCACTGGATGGAGATCTACGCGGGCGAGAAGGCGACGCGCGTGTACGGCCCGGACGTGTGGCTGCCCGACGAGACGCTCAAGATCGTCAAGGACTACGTCGTGTCGATCAAGGGGCCGCTGACGACGCCGGTCGGCGGCGGCATCCGCTCGCTCAACGTCGCGCTGCGCCAGGAGCTCGACCTCTACGTGTGCCTGCGCCCGGTGCGCTGGTTCACGGGCGTGCCCTCGCCGGTGAAGAACCCCGAGAACGTCGACATGGTGATCTTCCGCGAGAACTCGGAGGACATCTACGCCGGCATCGAGTGGGCGGCCGAGTCGAAGGAAGCGAAGAAGGTCATCGACTTCCTGGTGAACGAGATGGGCGTCAAGAAGATCCGTTTCCCGGCGACGTCGGGCATTGGCATCAAGCCGGTCTCGCGCGAAGGATCCGAGCGGCTGATCCGGCGCGCGTTCCAGTACGCGATCGACAACGACCGCCGCTCGGTGACGCTCGTCCACAAGGGCAACATCCAGAAGTTCACCGAAGGCGCGTTCCGCGACTGGGGCTACGCGCTCGCGCAGCGCGAGTTCGGCGCCAAGCCGCTCGACGGCGGCCCGTGGATGTCGTTCAAGCATCCGCGCACCGGCAAGGACATCGTGGTCAAGGACGTGATCACCGACGCGATGCTGCAGCAGATCCTGCTGCGTCCTGCCGAGTACGACGTGATCGCGACGCTCAACCTCAACGGCGACTACATCTCGGACGCGCTCGCGGCGGAGGTCGGCGGCATCGGCATCGCGCCGGGCGCCAACCTGTCCGACACCGTCGCGAATTTCGAGGCGACGCACGGCACCGCGCCGAAGTACGCGGGCAAGGACTACGTGAACCCGGGCTCCGAGATCCTGTCGGCCGAGATGATGCTGGTCCACATGGGCTGGCGGGAGGCGGCGAAGATCATCATCGCGAGCCTCGAGAAGGCGATCGGCGACAAGGTCGTCACCTACGACTTCGCGCGGCAGATGGAGGGCGCGAAGCAGGTGTCGTGCTCGGGCTTCGGCCAGGCGATGATCGAGAGGATGTAATCGACAATTTGACCGTACGCTGCGACAACGGGCCCGCTTCGGCGGGCCTGTCCGTTTCGGGGCGCCGCGCGCTACGACGGTGCAAAAAAGAAGGCCCGCCAAGCCGGCGGGCCTTCGTCGCAATCCGGAGCGGGCCGGGCGAAAAAGCGTCAGGAAGCCGACGTGATGTTGGACGCCTGCTTGCCCTTCGGGCCCTGCGTCACTTCGAAGCTGACCTTCTGTCCTTCCTTGAGCGACTTGAAGCCTTGCATGTTGATTGCCGAAAAATGAGCGAACAGGTCCTCGCCGCCGCCGTCCGGCGTGATGAAACCGAATCCCTTGGCGTCGTTAAACCACTTCACGGTGCCGGTAGGCATATTGCTTGTAACCTCGCATGGAAACGAACGGGCGCTTGGTCGGCGGGCGCGATCGCCTTGCCGGGCGCAGGGTCGCCGCGCGAGGAGGGAGATCAGACTGGGCCGGATGCCTGCCCGGAGCCAAACGCCCGTGTTGTACGCGCGCGGGCCGCCGGCCGTCAAGGAGCGCGCGACGCACGGGGCGCGCCCGTGATAAAACTGTTGCAATCATCAAACACCGCCCCCAATTCCCCTACGGTTCCCACGGCGATGGCCAACCAGGAGCGGCAAGGAAGCCTCCTCGAGGTCGAGAAGGTCAAGACCAAGCCGCCCCCGCTGTACAAGGTTCTGTTGCTGAACGACGACTACACGCCAATGGACTTTGTGGTCGTCGTCCTTCAGACTGTATTCGGCATGAGCCGGGAGAAGGCGACCCAGGTGATGTTGCAAGTGCATCGCGAGGGAATGGGCGTGTGCGGTACATACACGCGGGAAATCGCCGCCGCGAAGGTCGACCAGGTACTCGGCCTCGCGAAAAAACACCAGCATCCGCTCCAGTGCACGATGGAGGAGGTCTGAGCGTTAAGGGGATGGCGGGCCGGCGCGGTTTCCGGCATGACTGACCGGAGTCGGAGCAAGGCGATGATCGCGCAGGAACTCGAAGTCTCCCTTCACATGGCTTTCGTCGAGGCGAGGCAGAAGCAGCACGAATTCATCACGGTCGAGCATCTCCTGCTGGCGATGCTCGACAACCCGTCGGCCGCCGAGGTCCTCAAGGCCTGCGGCGTCGACCTCGAGGAGCTGCGCGGCGTCCTCAACGACTTCATCGCCGAGCACACGCCGCGACTGCCGGCGCACTCGGATGCGGACACCCAACCGACGCAAGGCTTCCAGCGCGTGATCCAGCGCGCGATCCTGCACGTCCAGAGCTCGGGCAAGAAGGAAGTCACCGGCGCGAACGTTCTCGTCGCGATCTTCGGCGAGAAGGAGTCGCACGCGGTCTACTTCCTGAACCAGCGCGGCGTGACGCGCCTCGACGTCGTCAACTACATCGCCCACGGCATCACCAAGACGCCGCAGAAGAAGGAAGAGAAAGCCGAAGCCAAGGAAGACAGCGAAGGCGGCGGCGAGTCGCAGGGCGCGCTCGACAATTACACGATCAACCTCAACCAGCTCGCGCGGAACGGCAAGCTCGACCCGCTGATCGGCCGCGACAACGAACTCGAGCGCGTCGTGCAGGTGCTGTGCCGCCGGCGCAAGAACAACCCGCTGCTGGTCGGCGAGGCCGGCGTCGGCAAGACCGCGATCGCCGAGGGCCTCGCGCGACGCATCAACGAAGGCGAGGTGCCCGAGCTCCTGCTCGACCACCAGGTGTACGCGCTCGACATGGGCGCGCTGCTCGCCGGGACCAAGTACCGCGGCGACTTCGAGCAGCGTCTCAAGGCCGTGCTGAAGCAGCTGATCGAGAACCCGCGGTCGATCCTGTTCATCGACGAGATCCACACGATCATCGGCGCCGGCGCGGCGTCGGGCGGGACGCTCGACGCGTCGAACCTGCTCAAGCCCGCGCTGTCGCAGGGCACGCTCAAGTGCATCGGCGCGACGACCTACACCGAGTACCGCCAGATCTTCGAGAAGGACCACGCGCTCGCGCGGCGCTTCCAGAAGATCGACGTGCCCGAGCCGACCATCGCCGAGACGATCGAGATCCTGAAGGGGCTGAAGAGCCGCTTCGAGGCGCACCACGGCGTCAAGTACTCGCCGGCGGCGATCACGAGCGCGGCCGAGCTCGCGGCGCGCTACATCAACGATCGCCACCTGCCCGACAAGGCGATCGACGTGATCGACGAGGCGGGCGCCGCGCAGAAGATCCTGCCCAAGTCGCGCCAGAAGAAGATCATCGGCAAGGGCGAGGTCGAGGAGATCGTCGCGAAGATCGCGCGGATCCCGGCGAAGAACGTGTCGACCGACGACCGCAACGCGCTCCGCACGCTCGACCGCGACCTCAAGAACGTCGTGTTCGGGCAGGACAAGGCGATCGACGCGCTCGTCGCGGCGATCCGCATGGCGCGCTCGGGGCTCGGCAATCCGATCAAGCCGATCGGCAACTTCCTGTTCTCGGGCCCGACCGGCGTCGGCAAGACCGAGGTCGCGAAGCAGCTCGCGTTCTGCCTCGGCGTCGAGCTGATCCGCTTCGACATGTCCGAGTACATGGAGCGCCACGCGGTGAGCCGCCTGATCGGCGCCCCTCCCGGGTACGTCGGCTTCGACCAGGGCGGCCAGCTGACCGAGGCGGTCACCAAGCACCCGTACAGCGTGGTGCTGCTCGACGAGATCGAGAAGGCGCACCCCGACGTCTACAACGTGCTGCTGCAGGTCATGGACCACGGCACGCTGACCGACAACAACGGGCGCAAGGCGGACTTCCGCAACGTCACGATCATCATGACGACCAACGCCGGCGCGGCGGAGCTCGCGCGCGGGTCGATGGGCTTCACGACGACGACCGATCCGGGCGACGAGATGGTCGAGATCAAGCGGCTGTTCACGCCCGAGTTCCGCAACCGCCTCGACGCGATCATCTCGTTCGGCTCGATCGACCACGAGATCATCCTGCGCGTCGTCGACAAGTTCCTGCTCGAGCTCGAGCAGCAGCTCGGCGAGAAGAAGGTCGAGCCGACGTTCACGTCCGGGCTCAAGTCGTTCCTCGCGCGCAAGGGCTTCGACCCGAAGATGGGCGCGCGTCCGATGGCGCGGCTCATCCAGGACACGATTCGCAAGGCGCTCGCGGACGAGCTCCTGTTCGGCAAGCTCGCGGGCGGCGGCAAGGTGATCGTCGACATCGGGCCGGACGAGAAGGTGCTGCTGACGTTCGAGGAAGCGCAGGCGGCCGCGCCGGATCCGACGCCGGAGGCCGAGCCGGCGTAGTGCCGGCATAGCCGGCACGTGGGTCAGAGGGCGCGCGAGGCCTGCCGGCCCGCGCACCCTGGAAAAATCACTCCGCTGACTGCCTGACTAAAAGCTGATCAGGTGAAAATCGCGGGCGAAGCCCGCCGATTTTCTGCGAACGCAACCTCACGTCGTGCGACGCACGGCGCCCCAGGCGCTCGGTTCTGCGTGTTCGGGGAAATCGTCGGGCTCCGCCCGCGATTTCCCTCACTCCGGCTTCTACGTCAGGCAGTCAGCGTCGTGATTTTTCCAGGCGCCTCGGGCGGAAGCCCTCGAGGCGCCTCTGACTAACCCAACATATCACTCCAGATGTTGCGCGCCCACGCGTTGGCGTAGGTCCCTTCGAGCTCGTTCATCGCCGGCGAGAGGCCGCCCGAATTCGGCACCGGCAGCACGGTCTTCTTGTCGGCGTCCCACTGGTGCACCGACGCGACGTGCACGACGTCCTTGTCGGTGATGTAGCTGTAGCAGGTGTTGGTCAGCACCGGGTTCGGGTTGGGCTCCTGGCCCGCGAGCATCCGCAGGATCGCCGCCGCCGCGATCTTGGCGTGGTTGTTCGCCATGTGGCCGGACTTCGGCATCCCCTGCGCGATCTGGATCGCGTCGCCGAGCACGTGCACGCCCTTGCCGCGCACCGACTCGAACGAGCGGAAGTCGACCTCGCACCAGCGGTTGTTGGCGGTGATCACGCCGGCCGCGCGCGCGATCGCGCCGGCGCGCTGCGGCGGCACGACGTTCAGCACGCCGGCCTTCACGTCGTCGGCGGTCTCGAACTTCGCGGTCCGCGTGGCGAGGTCGACGTCGGTCAGCACGTTGTTGGGCCGGTACTCGATGAGCCCGCGGTACTCCTCGGCCCACGCCTTCTTGAACAGCGCGGCCTTCGACGTGACGTCGGGGTTGCCGTCGCAGACCACGATCTTCGAGCGCGGCTTCGCGCGCTTGAGGTACCACGCGACCTGGCACACGCGTTCGTACGGGCCCGGCGGGCAGCGGTACGGCGCGACCGGGATCACGATCGCGTACGTGCCGCCGTCGGGCATCGCCTCGAGCTGCTGGCGCAGGAGCACCGTCTGCGGCCCGGCCTGCCACGCGTGCGGGGCGATGCCGACCGCGCGCGTCGGATCCGCGCGGTAGCTCGGGATCGCGTCGAAGATGAACTCGATGCCGGGCGAGAGCACGAGCCGGTCGTAGCTGAACGTCCTGCCGCCGGCGGTCGTGACGACGCGCTTGTCGACGTCGACGGCGGTCGCGGTGTCGCGCACGACGTCGACGCCCCAGCGGCGACCGAGCTGGTCGTAGGGAACCGTGATGTCCGCGATCGTCCTGCTGCCGCCGATGACGAGGTTCGACAGCGGGCAGCTCACGAAACTGTCGCGCGACTCGATCAGCGTGACGCCGACCGTGCCGTTGCTCCACATGCGCAGGTACTTCGCCGCCGTCGCGCCGCCGTAGCCGCCGCCGACGACCACGACCTTGCCGGCGGTCCCGCCACCGGTCGTCGCGCACCCGGGAAGCGCTGCGGCGCCCGCGAGCGCACCGGCGGCAGCGAGGAATTCACGTCGTTGCTGGTCCATGGCGCCTCCTATTTCGACGGTTGCGACGCGAACCACGCGGCGACGGCGTCGATCTGCGCGTCGGTGAAGCCCTTCGCCAGCTGCGGCATGATCGTGCCCGGCCGCTGGTTCTGCTTGAACTCCAGCATCTTCGCGGCGATGTCGGCCTTGGACTGGCCGGCGAGCGACGGGACGGTGCCGCGGCTCATGCCGTTGGTGCCGTGACAGTTGGCGCAGGTCGCCGCGATGTCGCGCGCGGAGTCGGGCGACTGGGCAAGGACGGGGGCCGCGACGACCCAAGTTGCGGCGAGCGCGATCGACAACACGATGGGGCGCATGGCACTCCTCAAGGAGGTCGGACCGGGTGCGGTAGCATAGCTCCCGGGGGGCAAGGAGGGAATGACGACGGCGATCCTGGTGGTCGGCACCGGCGCCGCGTCGGTCGCGGCGGCCCGCTTCCCGCGTGCGTTGACGCAGGCCGGCGCTTCGGTTTCGCTGCTCTGTCCGTCGAATGCCCACGCCCGCCACACGCGTCACGTCGCACGCGTCGGCGTCGTGTCTCCCGAGTCGCCGCCGTCGCGCTGGATCGAGGCGCTGTTCGCGCTGGTCGACGTCGCCTTGCCGCGCGCGATCGCGCCCGCCGACGAACGCGCGCTCGACCTCCTGATCGCGCTCGCGACGACGCCGCCGGCCGCGCTGCGGCCCGAGCGCGCCGCGGCGCTCGCCGATCTCCTCGCCGCCTCGCTCGGGCCGCTCGACCTCGTCGCCGCGAGGCGCGACCCCGTCGAGGCGATCGCGGCGACTTCCTACACGCACCACGTCGCCGCGCTCGAAGGCCGCGTGCTCGCGAGCGCGACGGCCGAACACGTCGTCGTCGACACGAGCGCACGCCCGAGACCGACCGTGCTGCGCTTCTGCGCGCACGACGGCATAGCGTCGCTCGCCGAGCACGCGGTGCGCGACCTCCGGGCGAGCGGCTGCCTCTCGCTCGACGTCGCCGTCGCCGGCAACGGCGCGCCGCGCATCGTCGGCGTCGACCGCCACGTCGTCGCGTCGATGCACGTGTCGCAGTGGCTCGGCGTCGACCTCGGCGCCGCGTGGCTCGCGGCGCTCGAGGGGCGCGAGTACGCGGGCGCGACGACGCTCCCGGCATCCACGTCGCGCCATTCGGTCGCATTCCCGCAGGAATGGGACCGCGACCGCGCGAGCCCGTGGCTGCGCGAGCAGCGCGTCGACGTTCCGTGGGACGACCCCGAGCTCCTCGACGCGATCCTCGCCGACGCGATGGGGGGGCCGGTTGGTCGATGAGCCCGCGCACGGCGCGCGGCCGCAAGCGCTGCTCTGCGCCACGGCCACGCGATGGCTCGGGACCGCGCGCTCGCCGCGCGCCTTCGCGCTCGCCGGTTGCGCCGTCCACCTGTTCGCGCCCGACGATCCGCTCACCGGATCGAGCCCGTATGTGGCGTGCCGCTACCGTCTGCCGCAGCATGCGGACACCTCCACGTGGGCGCTCGCGTTCGCGGACGTCGTCGACAAGGCCGATCCGGACTTCGTGGTCCCGTGCGACGACGGAGCGTTTCGCCTGCTCGCGTTGTTGCACGGCGAGCCGCCGCGCCGCCTCGCGAACGCGCGTCACGCCGCGCTCGCCGCGTTGATCGAGCGCTCGCTCGGCGATCCGGCCGGGTACCTGCCCAGCGTCGACAAGCTCGCGCTGCCTGGCCATGCGCGCGCCTTCGGCGTGCCGATGCCCGCGAGCATCGTCGCCTCGTCGCCGGACGAGGCGCGCGCCTTCGCCGACGCCAACGGCTGGCCGATCGTGCTGAAGCGCAACGAGAGCTACGCCGGCACGGGCGTGACGATCGTGTCGCAGGCCGCGGGCCTCGCGAGCGCGTGGAAGTCCGCGGCGGCGCCATCGCTTGCAACGCGCGGCGGCGCGGCGCCTGCCCGGCTGCTCGTCCAGCAGGCGATCGCCGGATCGTCGTGGTACGCGGTCGTCGTCGCGCACCGCGGCCGCTACTTCGGCGGCTGGGCCGCGCGCAAGATCGTCGCGCATCCGTCGCCCAAGGGTCCGGCCACGGTGACCGGCCACGCGTACCGCGCCGACATCGACGAGCATTGCGCCGCGCTCGTGCGCGGATTCGGGATGTCCGGCATCTTCGGCGTCGAGTTCCTGGTCGACGACGCCTCCGATCGCGCGTCGCTGATCGAGGTCAATCGCCGCCTGACACCGGGCGTCCACAAGGACCGGCTGGTCGGGCTCGACGTGGTCGGCGCGTGGCTCGCCGCGTTGCGCGGCGATCCGCCCGCCGAACCGCTGCGACTTGCGCCCGGCGAAGCAGGCATCATCGTCAACTTCCCGCAGGAATGGCTGCGCGACCCGGCGAGCCCGTGGCTCGCCGACCACCGCGTCGACGTTCCGTGGGACGAGCCGGCGCTGTTCGCCGCGATGATCGCGGCACGCCCGCGCCCAGGAAAGTGATCCCCATGAAGCTCGCCATCCCGCTCTTCGCCTGCGTCCTCGCGCTCTTCGCGGGGTCCCCGGTCCGCGCCGCCGACGAATGGCCGACGCGGTCCGTGCGCATCGTCGCGCCGTTCCCGGCGGGAGGCGCCACCGATGCGGTCGCGCGGCTGCTCGCCGCAAAGCTCACCGAGTCGTTCGGCCAGCAGGTCGTCGTCGAGAACCGGCCGGGGGGAAGCGGCAACCTCGGCGCCCAAGCGGTCGCGCGCGCGTCGCCGGACGGAAACACGCTCCTGCTCGGCGGCGCGAACCTCGTGCACAACCCGTTCGTCCTCGGCGCGCGCGCCGTGCATCCGCTCAACGCGCTGACGCCGATCGCGCGCGTCGTCGTGCAGCCGGTGATCGTGTCGAGCGGCATGCAATTCCCGGCGCGCACGCTCGGCGAGACGATCGCGCTCGCGCGGCGCGAGCCCGGACGCGTGACCTACGCGACGACCGGCGTCGGCACGACGCCGCACGTCGCCGCGATCCTCCTGTCGTCGCGCGCGGACATCGAGATGCTGCACGTGCCGTATCCGGCGGCGGCCGCGCCGCAGAAGGACGTGATCGCGGGCGAGGTCGCGCTGTCGTTCTCGCTGCCCGCGGTCGTCGTGCCGCTGATCGAGCAGAAGCTCCTGCGCGGGCTCGCGGTCACCGGCCCGACGCGAATCGCGGCGCTGCCCGACCTTCCGACGATCGCCGAGGCCGGCGTGGCCGGCGTCGACATCGTGAGCTGGTACGGCGTCTTCGCGCCTGCGGGCACGCCGCCGGCGATCGTGGCGCGCATCGAACGCGACCTCGCGCGTGTGCTCGAGGCCCCCGACGTGCGCGCGCGCCTCGTCTCGCTGGGGACCGATCCCGCCTACCTCGGCACGCAGGCGTTCGGCGCGACGATACGCGACGATGTCGCGCGCCTCGGTCCGATCCTGACCGCGCTCGGCCTCAAGCCCGATTAGAAATCGATGCCACGTGGTGGAAATCGGCGATCACGCCGAGGACCGAGCACGCACCGAAACAATGCACGACGAAACAAAGACTTATGCCCCATCATCCGTTTGAACCGGTCGTGTTTGCCCTACGTTGAGCCTGCGGCGCAGCATCCACAGCGCTCAAAACGCCATCAAAGATTCCGTATCGTGGAATGTCATTCTAACTATATGAAATGTAGGTGAAATTTTCTTCGTGCATTGCGTCAATTCCTATTGCATGCGTGCGTCGCCCTTGGTAGCGTCGTCCCGTCACGCGGGAAGCACCGGCAGCCACCACGAACGGGAGACGGCGATGAACTACGATCTGGAAGCGGCACGGCTACGCAAGGACTGGGCGGAGAACCCGCGCTGGAAGGGCATCCGGCGCGGCTACACGGCGGAGGACGTCGTGCGGCTCCGCGGCTCGCTGCACGTCGAGCACACGCTCGCGCGCCGGGGCGCCGAGAAGCTCTGGAAGCTTCTCACCGAGGAGCCGTACGTCCACACGCTCGGCGCGCTGACCGGCAACCAGGCCCTGCAGCAGGTCAAGGCGGGGCTCAAGGCGATCTACCTGTCGGGCTGGCAGGTCGCCGCGGACGCGAACATCGCCGGCGAGATGTACCCGGACCAATCGCTCTACCCGGTCAACTCGGTGCCGAGCGTCGTCGAGCGCATCAACAACACGTTCATGCGCGCCGACCAGATCCAGCATGCGGAAGGCAAGGGCGACGTCGACTTCTTCGCGCCGATCGTCGCGGACGCCGAGGCGGGCTTCGGCGGCGTGCTGAACGCGTTCGAGCTGATGAAGGCGATGATCGAGGCGGGCGCCGCGGGCGTGCACTTCGAGGACCAGCTCGCGTCGGTCAAGAAGTGCGGCCACATGGGCGGCAAGGTGCTGGTGCCGACGCGCGAGGCGGTCGAGAAGCTCGTCGCCGCGCGGCTCGCTGCCGATTGTCTCGGCGTGCCGACCGTGCTGCTCGCGCGCACCGACGCCGAAGCCGCGGACCTCGTCACGTCCGACGTCGACGCCAACGACGTG
>DATBSV010000193.1:0-1631 GCA_036559685.1 Casimicrobiaceae bacterium | reverse complement strand
ACGTCGAGCGCGGTCGTCGGCTCGTCGGCGATGATCAGGTCGGGCTTGTTGAGCAGCGCGATCGCGATCGCGACGCGCTGGCGCATGCCGCCCGAGAACTGGTGCGGATACGCCTTGAGCCGCTCGTCGGGGGACGGAATGCCCACTCGATCGAGCGCGTCGCGCGCGCGGGCGAGCGCCGCCGTCTCGCCGACGTTGTCGTGCGCGAGGATCGCCTCGGTCATCTGGCGGTCGATGCGCAGGACCGGGTTCAGCGTCATCATCGGGTCCTGGAAGATCATCGCGACGCGGTTGCCACGCAGGCGCCGCATCGATTCCTCGTCGAGCGTCGTGAGCTCGACGCCGCCGAGCTTGATCGAGCCTGCGACGACGCGCCCGGGCGGGTCGACCAGCCCCATGATCGAGTAGCCGGTGATCGACTTGCCCGACCCCGACTCGCCGACCAGGCCAAGCACCTCGCCGCGCGCGAGCGAGAAGCTCACGTCGTCGACCGCCTTCACGACACCCGCCTTGGTGAAGAAGTGCGTGCGCAGGCCCTCGACCTGGAGCAGGTCGTCGCTCAACGTTGAAGCCTCGGGTTCAGCACGTCGCGCAGCTGGTCGGCAACGAGGTTGATCGACACGATCGTCAACAGAAGTGCGATTCCCGGGAAGAAGCTGATCCAGTACTTCCCCGACAGCAGGTATTGGTAGCCGTTCGCGATGAGCAGGCCCAGCGACGGCTCGGTGATCGGCAGCCCGAGGCCCAGGAACGACAGCGTCGCCTCGAGCGCGATCGCCGCGGCGACCTGCACGGTCGCGACGACGATGAGCGGGGGCAGGCAATTCGGCAGCAGGTGCCGGAAGACGATGTGCGACGGCGGGAGCGCGAGGCAGCGCGCCGCCTCGATGTACTCCTTCCGCTTCTCGACCATCGCGGCGGCGCGCACGGTGCGCGCGTAGTACGCCCACTGGATCGTCACCAGCGCGGTGATGACCTTGCCGGTCCCCTGCCCCAGCACCGCGATCAGGATCAGCGCGATCAGGATCGCCGGGAACGAGAGCTGGATGTCGACGACGCGCATGATCAGCGCCTCGAAGCGCCCGCCGACGTACGCGGCGGTGAGCCCCGCGGCGAGGCCGATGATCAGCGCGAGCACCGTACTCGCCACGCCGACGCCGAGCGAGATGCGCAGCCCGTAGAAGATCGCGGAGAGCATGTCCCGGCCCTGGTCGTCGGTGCCGAGCCAGAACGTGCCGCCGCTCGCGGTCGGCGAGCCGGGCGGCAGCCGGCCGTCCATCACGTCGATCTGCGCGAGGTCGTAGGGGTTCTGCGGCGAGATGGCCGGCGCGAAGATCGCGAAGAACACGATGATGCACAACAAGCCGAAGCCGAACGTCGCGACCGGGTTCGAGAAGAAGTCCTCGACGATGCGCCGGAACGGCGTCTGCGGTGGACGGGCCTTTTCGGCCGCCGTCGTCAAGGTCGGGAGGGATGCCACGTCAGCCCTTGACCTCGGTGAGCCGCACGCGCGGGTCGAGCGCCGAGTACAGGATGTCGACCGCCAGGTTGATCAGGATGAAGAACGTCACGATCACGAGCAGGTAGGCGACGATCACCGGCCGGTCGAGCAGGTTGATCGAGTCGATCAG
>DATBSV010000192.1:0-2018 GCA_036559685.1 Casimicrobiaceae bacterium | reverse complement strand
CCGAGCTTGGTGTCGCGGGCGACGATCGAGAGCTCCTCGATGTGGATCGACGTGTAGCGGTCGTCGCCGACGACGCGCTCGCTGATCAGGATCGAGTCCTCGTAGTTGTAGCCGTTCCAGGGCATGAACGCGACGAGCATGTTCTGCCCGAGCGCGAGCTCGCCGAGGTCGGTCGAGGCGCCGTCCGCGATCACGTCGTGGCGGGCGATCTCGTCGCCGACCTTCACGAGCGGCCGCTGGTTGATGTTGGTGTTCTGGTTGCTGCGCTTGTACTTGACCAGGTTGTAGATGTCGACGCCGACGTCACCCGCCTGCGTCTCCGCGTCGTTGACGCGCACGACCATCCGGTTCGCATCGACGTAGTCGACCTTGCCGCCGCGGCGCGCCATCACCGCGGTGCCCGAGTCGACCGCCGCGGTGCGCTCGATGCCGGTGCCCACCAGCGGCTTCTCGGGCCGCAGGCACGGGACCGCCTGGCGCTGCATATTGGAGCCCATCAGCGCGCGGTTCGCGTCGTCGTGCTCGAGGAACGGGATCAGCGAGGCCGCGACCGAGACGATCTGGCTCGGCGCGACGTCCATGTACTGGACCTTGTCCGCGGTCGAGAGCATGAACTCGTTGCGGTTGCGGCAGCTCACGAGCTCGTCGATCAGCTTGTTCTTGGCGTCGACTTTCGCGTTCGCCTGCGCGATCACGAACTGCGACTCCTCGATCGCCGACAGGTAGTCGATGTGGTCGGTGACCTTGCTGTCGTTGACCTTGCGGTACGGCGTCTCGAGGAAGCCGAACTCGTTGGTGCGCGCGTACAGCGCGAGCGAGTTGATGAGGCCGATGTTCGGGCCTTCCGGCGTCTCGATCGGACACACGCGGCCGTAGTGCGTCGGGTGCACGTCGCGGACCTCGAAGCCCGCGCGCTCGCGCGTGAGTCCGCCCGGTCCCAGCGCCGAGACGCGCCGCTTGTGCGTGATCTCGGACAGCGGGTTGGTCTGGTCCATGAACTGCGAGAGCTGCGAGGAGCCGAAGAACTCCTTGATCGCGGCCGAGATCGGCTTCGCGTTGATCAGGTCGTGCGGCAGCAGGTTCTCGCTCTCGGCCTGGCCGAGGCGCTCCTTGACCGCGCGCTCGACGCGCACGAGGCCCGAGCGGAACTGGTTCTCGGCCAGCTCGCCGACCGAACGCACGCGCCGGTTGCCCAGGTGGTCGATGTCGTCGATCTCGCCGCGCCCGTTGCGCAGCTCGACCAGGATCCGGATGACCGCGATGATGTCGTCGTTGGTCAGCGTTCCGGTGCCCTTGAGCTCCTCGCGGCCCACGCGACGGTTGAACTTCATGCGGCCGACGGCGGAGAGGTCGTAGCGCTCCTCGGAGAAGAAGAGGCCGTGGAACAGCGCCTCGACCGCGTCCTCGGTCGGCGGCTCGCCCGGGCGCATCATCCGGTAGATCGCGACCTTCGCCGCATACTGGTCGGGCGTGTCGTCGCTCTTCAATGTCTGCGCGATGAACGGCCCCTGGTCGAGGTCGTTCGTGTAGATGGTCTTGACCTCCTGGACGCCGGCGTCGGCGAGCTTCTTCAGGAGCTCCTCGGTGATCTCGTCGTTCGCCTTGGCGACGACCTCGCCGGTCGCCTTGTCGACGACGTTCTGCGCGATCGTGCGGCCGAGGACGTAGTCGGCCGGCACGACGATGCGCTTGACGCCGCCGTCGACCAGCTCGCGGACGTGCCGCGCGGTGATGCGCTTGTCCTTCTGGACGATGACCTTGCCGTCCTTGCCGGCGACGTCGAACCGCGCGATCTCGCCACGCAGGCGCTCGGGCACGAGCTCGAGCTCGATGCCGCGCGTCCCGAAGTGGAACGCGTCGAAGACGAAGAACTTCGCGAGGATGTCCTCGTTGGTGAGGCCGATCGCCTTGAGCAGCGTCGTCACCGGCATCTTGCGGCGGCGGTCGACGCGGAAGAACAGGAAATCCTTCGGGTCGAACTCGAAGTCGAGCCAGCTGCCGCGGTACGGGATCACGCG
>DATBSV010000191.1:0-9160 GCA_036559685.1 Casimicrobiaceae bacterium | reverse complement strand
ATCGAGGCGCTCGACCTGTCCGACAACGAGATGGCGAAGCTGCACGTCCGCCACCTGGTCGGCGGACACGCGCCGCTCGCCCGCGACGAGATCCTGTACCGATTCGAGTTCCCCGAGCGGCCGGGCGCATTGATGCGCTTCCTCGACAGCATGAGCGCCGGCTGGAACATCAGCCTGTTCCACTATCGCAACCACGGCGCCGACCACGGCCGCGTGCTGGTCGGCATGCAGGTGCCCGCGCGCGACAAGGCCGCGTTCCGCGCTTTCCTCGCGCGGCTGGGCTACGACCACGTCGACGAGACTGCCAATCCGGCGTACCGGATGTTCCTCGGACGCTGACGGGGATTTTCCGCGCGGAAACCGTCCGTGGCGCGGTTCCATGCACTCCGCGACGCGGTTTTCCGGCTCCTGAACGGCAGGTCGTGCCCTTCCGCGTCAGGCACCGCGCGCGATAACTTGCCGCGATGTTGCATTCCGCGCAAAAGCGGCCTCCCAAGCCGATTCCGGCAAGCTTTATGCTCTAGTCAGGGGCCGGTCCCCCGTGGCAGACTCGACTGCGGGCCCGGCGGCCGCTGACCGGGGCGGCGCCAGCAACCGGGTTACCGTAGGAGAGCCGTTGAGCGAGCCGAGTGCATTGTCGGGCGTCAAGGTGATGGTGATCGACGATTCGAACACCATCCGCCGCAGCGCCGAGATCTTCCTGCTCCAGGCGGGCTGCACGGTCATCCTGGCCGAGGACGGCTTCGACGCGCTCGCCAAGATCGCCGACCACCAGCCGGACCTGGTGTTCGTCGACATCATGATGCCGAGGCTCGACGGCTACCAGGCCTGCGCGCTGATCAAGAAGAACGCGAAATTCAAGTCGACGCCGGTGATCATGCTGTCGTCGAAGGATGGGCTGTTCGACCGCGCGCGCGGCCGGATGGTCGGGTCGGACCAGTACCTGACCAAGCCCTTCACCAAGGAAAGCTTGCTGAAAGCGGTCGCGGCCCACGTGAACCGCGCGGCGGCTTGAGCGGCGTCTTGCCGCTCAAGGCCGGCGGCCGTCACGAAGGCGAATTCATGCAGATCAAGAAAATCCTGATCGTCGACGACTCGCCCACCGAGCGTCATGTGCTGAACGACATGCTGACCAAGGCGGGCTACGAGGTCGTCGCGAGCGACAACGGCGAGGACGCGATCCAGAAGGCCAAGTCGGTCAAGCCCGACTTGATCCTGATGGACGTCGTGATGCCGGGCCTCAACGGGTTCCAGGCGACGCGCGCGATCTCGCGCGACCCGGACACGCGCACGATCCCGATCATCCTGTGCACGTCGAAGAGCCAGGAGACCGACAAGATCTGGGGCATGCGCCAGGGCGCCCGCGACTACGTGGTGAAGCCGGTGAGCAAGGACGAGCTCCTGGCGAAAATCGCCGCGATCGACTGAGGACCTAGATGGCTCGCGCCGCGAAACTCGACCTGCGCACGTTCCAACAGGAGCTGGCTGCGCGGCTCGCGAGCAAGACCGCCGCACAGGTCGAATCGTCGCGGTTGGGCCTTTCGAGCGGCGGCGACCAGTGGCTCGTCCGGCTGGGCGACGCGGGCGAGGTCGTCACGCTCCCGCAGGTGACGCCGGTGCCGCACACCCATCCGTGGCACCTCGGGGTGGCGAACGTGCGCGGCAACCTCTACAGCGTGGTCGACTTCGCGCGCTTCCTCGGGCGCGAGCCGGCGGGCGTGGGCGCGCAGTCGCGCCTGGTGCTGTTCGGCCCGCGTGCCGGCGACCTCAACGCGGGGATCGTCGTGCAGCGCGTGCTCGGCCTGCGCAACCTGGCCGAGCTGGCACCGTCGGGCGGCGTGTCCGGAGCGCCGTCGTGGTACGCGCAGCGCTGGATGGACGCCGACGGGCGCACGTGGCAGGAGATCGACCTGTCGAAGCTCGCGCGCGACGACGCGTTCCTGCAGATCGGGACCTAGCGACACGGAATGCTGAAGCGGGGCGACGCGCCTCGAGCGACGATACGACCCGGAGGAACCATGGCATTCAAGATGCCCACACTGTTCGGCGCCAAGCCGCCCCAGGCGGCGAGCGACGACCTCGACATGCCGACGACGCAGGTCAAGATGGCCGCGAAGAACGCACCGGGCTACGACCCGCTCGCGACCGTCTCGATCATGGAGCAGCTGCGCTCCGCGGGCGCGGCGCCCGCGCGCCAGCCGCGACGCCTCTGGCTCATCGGCTCGATGTCGGTCGTCAAGCAGTTCCAGGTGCTCGGCATTCTGAGCGCGATGTTCCTCGTGTTCGCGGCGCTGATGGTGTTCGCCGAGAACCGCCAGTCGACGCAGGCGGCGACCGCGGCCGCGACCGCGACCGAGATGCAGATGCTTTCGCAACGCCTCGCGCGCGGCTCAGCGCTCGCGTCGCAGGGTCTCCCCGCCGGCTTCCCGGCGGTGGCGGACAGCCGCGAGCGCTTCCGCGCCGACATCGAGGCGCTGCTGAAGGGCGGGTCGATCCGCGGCGTTTCGCTAGACGCGCCGTCCGACGCGCCGACCCTGGCCCTGCTCAATGCCGTGAAGGCGCGCTGGGACCGCGTCGATGCGTCCGCACAGCGACTCATCGCCAACCAGCAGTCGCTGACCTCGCTGGCCAAGGGCCTCGACTCGATCAACCAGGCGAACGCGGGGCTGCTCGAGCTCGCGCAGCAGGCGGCCGCGCAGATCGGCGCGGCGGGCGGGTCGCTGCGCGAGGTCGACCACGCGAACCAGCTCGCCGTGCTGTCGCAGCGCATCGCGAAGAATGCCAACACGCTCGCGTCTTCCGACGAGATCGACCCCGAGGTCGCGTTCCTGATGGGCAAGGACGCCGGCGTGTTCCGCGACGTCCTGAACGGGCTGATGCGCGGCAGCGACGCGCTGCGCCTCGCGCCGATCCGCAACGAGGACGCGCGCGCGACGCTGGCCGAGCTGCAGAAGCGCTTCGTTACCTACGACACCGGCGTCTCCGCGATCCTGCAGAACATGCAGCGGCTGACGGTCGCCAAGCAGGCCGCGCGCGCGATCAACGCCGAAGCCGAGCCGCTGCTCAACGACGCGGTGAAGCTGGCGGAGATCTACGAAGGCGGCGGCGGCACGTTCCGCACGTTCTTCTTCGTCGCCGCGATCATCTTCGCGCTGCTCGCGCTCGTGTGCCTTGTGCTCCTAGGCAAGGTATTCCTCGACGACGCGCGCATGCGCGCGTTCGAGAGCGAGAACGAGAACAAGCGCAACCAGGAGGCGATCCTCCGGCTCCTGAACGAGATGGGCAATCTCGCCGACGGCGACCTGACGGTGCAGGCTTCGGTGACCGAGGACGTGACCGGCGCGATCGCCGACTCGATCAACTTCACGATCGAGGAGCTCCGCACGCTGGTGCGCGGCATCAACTCGGCGACCGAGCAGGTGACGCGCGCGACGCAGGAGACGCAGTCGATCTCGAACCGGCTGTTCGAGGCGTCGCAGCGCCAGAACCGCGAGATCCAGCAGGCCTCGGCCTCGGTGCTGCAGATGGCGCAATCGATCAACGAGGTCGCGAGCAATGCGTCGCAGTCGGCGAAGGTCGCGCAGCAGGCGCTCGGCGCCGCCGAGAAGGGCGGGAGCGCGGTGCAGAACCAGATCTCGGGCATGCACGAGATCCGCGCGCAGATCCAGGACACGTCGAAGCGGATCAAGCGCCTCGGCGAGTCCTCGCTCGAGATCGGCGAGATCGTCGAGCTGATCTCGGACATCACCGAGCAGACGAACGTCCTCGCGCTCAACGCCGCGATTCAGGCGGCCTCCGCGGGCGAGGCGGGCCGCGGCTTCACCGTCGTCGCCGAGGAAGTGCAGCGGCTCGCCGAACGCTCGGGCGAGGCGACCAAGCAGATCGAGGCGATCGTGAAGACCATTCAGGCCGACACGCAGGACGCGGTGGCGGCGATGGAGAAGTCGACGGTCGGCGTGGTCGAGGGGACCAAGCTCTCCGACGCCGCCGGGCAGGCCCTGACCGAGATCCAGCGCGTGTCGCGCGAGCTCGCCGAGCTGATCGGCCGCATCTCGGCGCAGACGCAGATGCAGTCGACGTCGGTGTCGGACGTGACGCGCGGCATGCAGGGCATCCTCAAGATCTCCGAGGAGACGACCGAAGGCACCAAGCAGACGAACGTGTCGATCGGCCAGCTCACCAAGCTCGCCGCCGAGCTCCGCTCGTCGGTTGCGGGCTTCAAGGTATGACCCGCGGACGGGGAAGCAGGGGCCCCGCGGCTTGCCGCGGGGATGCGACCCGGAGCGGGGCAAGGCGGCCGACGGCGCCGCCGGCACGCATGAACGCGCCGTTCGGCGGAAGGCCGTAGCGAGCGGCGTGGAACTTGCTCGCGTAGCGCGGAATTAGCGCGAGCGCTTCCGAAACCGACCGTCCCACCATGGCCACCGACACCGCCGCCGACTTCGACCTGGGACCGCTGTCCTGGGTGCAGGGCGAGATCGACCAGGCGATCGCCCGGGGGCTCGACGCGCTCGCGACGTTCAAGGCGAACCCCGGCGACGACGGCGCGCTCAAGCACGCGCGCACGCATATTCACCAGGCGGCGGGCGCGATTCAGATGGTCGGCCTCGACGCGGTCGTCGCGTTCACCGACGAACTGGAGCGGCAGCTCGCGCGCCTCGAGTCGGTGCCTCGCACCGAGGTCGCCAAGGCGGCCGAGGTCGTCGACCGCGCGTGCCGCAAGCTGCGCATTTTCCTCGACGAGCTGGTCAAGGGCGTCGTTCCGGTCCCGCTCAAGCTGTTCCCCGAGTACGAGGCGATGCAGCTCGCGCGCGGCATGAAGGCCGCGTCGCCGACGGAGCTGTTCTATCCGGACCTGTCGCCGCGGCCGCCGAAGCTCGTGGGGAAGGAGCCGATCGGCGCGTCGAAGCTGCCGTCCTACCTGGTCAAGCAGCGGCGCGCGTACCAGCGCGGCCTGCTCGCGTGGCTGCGCGGCGATCCCGAGGGTGCGAAGGTGATGAAGGACGCGATCGCCGGCATCGAGGACGCGGCGACGCAGGGAACGTTGCGCTCGTTCTGGTGGACGGTCGGCGCGCTGTTCGAGTCGCTCACCGGCAAGGGCCTCGATGCCGGCTTCGGCGTCAAGCAGCTCACCGCGCGCATCGACCTGCAGATCCGACGCGTCGTCGAGGGCAGCGCGAAGGCGGCCGACCGACTGCGCCGCGAAGTGCTCTACTACGTCGCGATCAGCGCGCCAGTGGGGCCGCAGGTGCAGGCGGTGCAGCGCACCTTCAAGCTCTCCGGCCTGATCCCGAGCGCCGAGGCGTTGAACGCGGACCTCGTGCGCATCCAACCGCTGTTGCGCGAAGCGCGCGAGCAGCTCGTGCACGCCAAGGACGCGTGGCTCAAGTTCGCGTCGGGTCGCGCCGAGAACCTGCCGAAGCTCAAGGCGACGCTCGCGTCGGTCCACACGAAGTCCGCGGAGATCAAGCACGGCGCGCTGATGAAGCTCACCTCCGCGCTGATCGAGCGCCTCGACAAGATGCCCGCGTCGGGCGTGTCCGAGACCCTCGCGATGGAGTATGCGACGGCGCTGCTGCTCGCCGAGAGCGCATTCGAGAACTACGCGACGATCGCGCCCGATTTCCCGAAGCAGGTCGACGCGATGCTCGCGCGGCTCGATGCGGCGCGGACCGGCCGGTCGAGCGGCGCGACGGCAGCCCCCGCGCTCGACGAGATGAGCAAGCGCGCGCAGGAGCGCGTGCTGATCGCGCAGGTCGGCCGCGAGATCCAGGCGAACCTGCGGCGGATGGAGCAGGTGCTCGACGCGTTCTTCCGCGACAACGGCAAGCGCGCGGAGCTCGCGACGCTCACCCGGGACAGCCAGCAGATCCGCGGCGCGCTCGCGATCCTCGGCCTGGAAGACGCCGAGCGGCTGCTCGCGTCGTGCCAGGAGCAGATCGAGCACTACGCGAACCCGGAGACCGAGGTCAGCAACGACGATCTCGAGAGCCTGGCGGAAGCGCTGTCGGGGCTCGGGTTCTACATCGAGGCGGTCGAGCAGCAACGTCCGGACCGCGAGCGCCTGATCGCGCCGCTTCTCGCGAAACGTCTGGGCCATGCGCCCGCCGCGAAGGTCGAGGACGAGTCGGTCGAGTCGTCGGTCGCGCGGCTGCGTGCCGCGCTGCCCGCGCTCGTCGAGGAGGCGCGGCGCGTGCCGTCCGATGGCGCGGCGCGCGAATCGCTGCGCAGCAAGCTCGCCGGATTGCGCGACGATGCCGAGCTGATCGGCGACGCGGAGCTCCTGAAACAAGCCGAATCCGCGATGACGGAGCTCGACCGCGGCGGCGCCGCGGCGCTCACCGAGGCGGCCGCTGCGATCGCCGATACCGGTGCCGCGCCCGCACCCGAGATCTCCGACGAGACCAAGCGCCTGCTCGAGACCAAGGGCCAGCAGTTCGACGCCGAGCTGCTCGAGATCTACCTGACCGAGGCGGCCGAGGTGCTCGCCTCGATCGGTCACGAGCACAAGACGCTGACCGCGAACCCCGGCGACCGCGAGGCGCTGCGCACCGTGCGCCGCGGTTTCCACACGCTCAAGGGATCGGGTCGCATGGTCGGCCTGACGGAGCTCGGCGAGCTCGCGTGGGAAGTCGAGCAAGTGCACAACAGGCTGCTCGACGACGAACGCCCGGTCACGCCGGCGGTCCTCGAGATGATCAAGGTGGCGCACGCGTCGTTCTCGCACTGGGTCGGCCAGTTGTCGACCGAGGGTCGCGTCGCCGCCGATGCCTCCGCATTGCACGCGGCGATCGCCGCTGTCGAAGGGAAGCCCGCCGGCCCGACGCGCGCAGATGCGCCGTCGCCGCCGCCCGCGGGCGCAGTAGGGCGTCCGGAACTCGCCGAAGTCATCGACATCACGATCCCCGCGCTAGACGAGCCGCCCATGGCGCGCGAGCCCGAGGCGCCGCGCATCGTCAAGGATTCGTCGCTCGCGTTCGCGCCCGAGAACGACATCTTCGAGCTGCCGGAGCTCGGCGCGTCGACCGCGCCCGTCGCGGTCGAGGTGATCGACGGCGACGGCATGGGCGAGCCGGGGCGGCCGAGCAGCCCGCCGACGCTGAAGCTCGTCGCCGACAACACGCACGGCGCGCCGGCCGCGGACGACGAGATCGAGGTCGGCGACGTGATGCTCTCGCCGGCGTTGCACCGCGTGCTCGTCGACGAGGCGGACGAGCACCTCGCGACGCTCGACCACGAGCTGTCGCTCCTGCAGTTCGACCCGGGTGCGACGCCGTCGCAGGCGATGATCCGCGCTGCGCATACGCTGTGCGGCATCCACCGCACCGGCGGGTTTCCGCTGGTCGCGAACCTTTCCAAGACGCTCGAGCTGACGCTGCTCGCGCTCGAAAGCGCGGGCGCGCCGCTGCCGGGCGCCGCGCAGCCCGCGATCGCGCACGGCGTCGCGGCGCTGCGCTCGCTCACCTCGCGCGTCAAGGCGCGCGAGCGCTTCGACCCGATCGACGGCGAGGAAGGATCGCGCGCGAACGACGAGCTCGAGGCGCTACGGAACGAGCTCGCCGGTTCGCGCGGCCTCGACATCGAGACGCGTGCGGCGATCGTGGCCGACGCCGACGATTCGCGCGAGGTCGCCCCCATCGCCCGCTCGACTGAGCCGGCGCCGAGCGCATCGCCGATCGTCGCGATGCCGCTCGCCGCGCACCCGGACGTCGAGCCGACACCCGCCGCCTCCGACGAGGCCGCGCCCGAGACGGACGTCGCGCTTCCCGGCCAGGTCGTCGACCCGCTCGACGGCGTGCGCGACGTGGTCGAGGAGCAGGTGCTCGGCATCTTCGTCGACGAGGCCGGCGAGCTGTTCCCGCAGGCGGGCGAGCAGCTCCGCGCCTGGCGGCGCTCGCCCCAATCGACCGCACCGTCCGGCGAGCTGCGCCGGGTGCTGCACACGTTCAAGGGCAGCGCGCGCATGGCCGGCGCGATGCGCCTGGGCGAGCTCGCTCACCGGATGGAGTCGCGGCTGATGGTCGGGGACAATCCGGCGGACGCGTCGCCGGCGCTGTTCGAGGCGCTCGACGCCGACCTGGACGACATCGCGTTCCTGCTCGATGGCCTGCGCTCCGGCAGGACCAACCTCGAGCTGCCGTGGGTCGTGCAGGCGCGCGCCGCCGCTGCGCCGCCGCCGTCCGTCGACGGGCTCGAGGCCGAGCCCGCGGCCGAGCCGGTCGCCGCGGTGGCGACGCCCAAGACCGCCACGCCCGTGCCGGCGCATGCGCCGGCCGTCGTTCCGCTCGCGCCGGCTGCGTCCATGGGCGCCGCCGCGCCGGCGGAGCCGGCCGACACCGAGGCCTCGGCGCGGGCGATGCTGCGCGTGCGCGCCGACGTGATCGACCGGCTCTCGAACGAGGCGGGGGAGGTCGCGATCGCGCGCGCGCGCGTCGAAGGCGAGCTGCGCTCGCTCAAGAGCAACCTCCTCGAGCTGACCGGCAGCGTGATCCGGCTGCGGAGCCAGGTGCGCGAGATCGAGATCCAGGCGGAATCGCAGATCCAGACGCGCATGAGCGCCGTGCAGTCGACGCACGAGGGCTTCGACCCGCTCGAGTTCGACCGCTACACCCGCTTCCAGGAGTTGACGCGCTCGCTGGCCGAAGGCGTCAACGACGTGTCGACGGTCCAGCTGTCGCTGCTCAAGAACCTCGACGACGCCGACGCGGCGCTGGTCGCGCAGGCGCGGCTTTCGCGCGAGGTGCAGCAGCGGCTGTTCGCGATTCGCACGGTGCCGTTCGGCAGCCTCTCCGAGCGGCTGTACCGGATCCTGCGCGCGACGGCACGCGAGCTCGACAAGCGCGTCAACCTCGACATCGTCGGCGCCCAGACCGAGCTCGACCGCTCGGTGCTCGAGAAGCTCGTCGGTCCGCTCGAGCACTTGATGCGCAATGCGCTCGACCACGGTATCGAGGCGCGCGCGACGCGCGCCGCCGCCGGCAAGTCGGAGACCGGCGAGATCAAGCTGACGGTGCGGCAAGCCGGCAACGAAGTGATGATCGTGCTCGAGGACGACGGCGGCGGCATCGACCTCGCGCGCGTGCACCAGCGCGCCAAGGACGTCGGCCTCATCGCCGACGACGTGCAGCCGACCGAGGCGCAGCTGTTCGAGTTCCTGTTC
>DATBSV010000190.1:0-5104 GCA_036559685.1 Casimicrobiaceae bacterium | reverse complement strand
GCGTCGCGTCGCGCCACGCGGTCGTGACGCCTGCGAATGCGCGGCGTCCGGCGCCGAGCGTCAACAGCGCGAACAGCTGCGCGAGCTCGGCGCGCGCCGCTGGCAGCAGGCCGGCGATTGCGCGATCGACCCCCGCGACGGTCTCGTCGATCGCGGTCGCGCGCTCGGCGCCTGGCGGCAACGCGCCCGCGAGCAGCGACGGAACGATCGCGCGCACGACGTCGCGCGCCTCCTCCCCAAGGGAAGGCGCGAGCGCGGCGGCGTCGACGCGGCGTCGGAACCACGCGATGCCGCCGGCGACCGCGAGCACGGCGACGCCGGCGAGGCCGGCCTTGAGGAAGCGGCGGCGGAACGGGTCCATGGGCTTCACGCCCCGACGCTACGGGGGCGCGCTAGAGCTTTCAACCTACTCGGTGGCGCGGGCGGGCGTAGACTTCGACCCCCGCGACCCCTTCCCGTTCGCACCGACCCCCCGTGGCCGCCGCGCCGCCGTCTCCCGCCGTCGTGGCGCTGGTCCGCGAGCTCGAGCGCGCCCGCGCGATGCACGCGGCTCGCGCGCAGAACCCGATCCTGGCGGGCGCGCTCGAGCGGCTATCCGACTGGCAATCGCGACGGCTCGCCGCGACCTATGCCGACCTCGCCCGCGAAGGGCGCTACGCCCAGGCGATCGCGTTCTTCCAGTCGGATCTCTACGGGCCGCAGGACTTCAGCCGCCGCGACGCCGACCTCGCGCGCGTCGTGCCGATGATGGCGCGCATGCTGCCCGAGAGCGTGATCCTGACGGTCGCCAAGGCAATGGAGCTCTCGGCGCTGTCGCACGAGCTCGACATGCGCGTCAACGACTTCCTGCCGCGCGCCGACGCGCAGTTCACGGTCGAGGACTATTGCCGCGCGTTCCGCCGCGCCGGACGCCTGCCGGAGCGCCAGCGGCAGATCGAGCTGATCGGCGAGGTCGGCATGGCGCTCGACCGGGCCGTGGGCAAGCCGCTGATCCGCGCCGCGCTCGCGCTGATGCGCGCGCCGGCGCGCTCGGCCGGCCTCGCGGAACTGCAGACGTTCCTCGAGCGCGGCTTCGATGCGTTCCGGCGCATGAAAGGCGCCGAGACGTTCCTCGCGACGATCCGCGATCGCGAGACCGCGATCGTCGCCGCGATCTTCGACGGCAGGATCGCGCCATTCGCCGAGCCGCCGCTCAAGCGCAGGACGACGTCAGGCTAGCGCTTCGATTTCTTCGCTTCCTTCGGCGCGTCGCCGACCAGCCCGTCGAGCTGCTCGTGGATCGCGCGCTCGATCGACGGCGCGACGGCCGACAACAGGAAGCCGAGCTTCACGTCGAGCTCGATGCGGTCCTTGCCGACGTGCATGTGGCCGGTCAGGCCCGACCGCTCGAAGCGGCACTCGTCGCCGTCCCAGGAGCACGCGAGGTCGAAGCGCTTGTGCAGGTCCTTCGCCATCTTCTCGGCGACGACCTTGGCCTTCGCCTGCGTCAGGTGATGCTTCTTGACGACCGAGATCGTGGCCATGGACAAGAGTCTCGCGGGAGCGACCGCGCGAGTATAGTGCGTCGAAGCGCCGATGAACGCCAACCTCGCAGCGCTGCTCGCCCGCTGGCTCGACGCGCCGGGCCACGTGCTCTACCGGCACTACACGGGCGAACGCTGGCAGGACGTGACGGCCGGCGAAGTCGCCGCGCGCGCCGCGCAATGGCAGGCGGCGTTCCGCCGCGAGGGCTACGCACCGGGCGAGCGCATCGCCCTGTGCGTGCGCAACGGCGTCCAGTGGGTCGCGATCGACCAGGCGGCGCTGGGCCTGGGCCTGGTCGTCGTGCCGCTCTACGTCGACGACAACCCCGACAACATCGCGTGGTGCGTCGCGCACGCCGAGGCGCGCCTGCTGATCGTCGACGGCAGCCGCATGGCCGACGCGCTGCGCAAGCTCGCGTCCGCGCACGCGCTGCCGCCGATCGTCGTGCTGCGCGCGGATGCCGGCGAGACCGGAACGACCGCCGAGCACTTCGTGCCCGCCGCGGATCGCGACTTCGAGGTTCGCGACGTCGCGCCGTCCGCGCTCGCGACGATCTGCTTCACGTCGGGCACGTCGGGCCGTCCGAAGGGCGTGATGCTGTCGCACCGGAACATCGGGTCGAACGTCGAGGGCTGCCTCGCGACCGGCATGGCGCGCGCGCACGACCGGTTCCTGTCGATCCTGCCGCTGTCGCACATGTTCGAACGCACCGGCGGCTACTACCTGCCGCTTGCGCTCGGCGCGCAGGTCGCATACGCGCGCGGCATCGCGCAGTTGCCCGAGGACCTGGTGTCGCAGCGGCCGACCGCGATGTTCGCGGTGCCGCGCGTGTTCGAGAAGTTCATGGTGCGCATCGACGCCGCGCTCGCGGGATCGCCGGCGAAGCGGCGACTGTTCGACGCATGCGTCCGGCGCGGCTTTCGCGTCGAGCAGGGCGAGGCCGGCCTCGCCGACCGCGTCATGGTGCACGCGCTGCGGCGGCTCGTCGCGCGGCCGATCCTCGCGCGCCTGGGCGGACGCATGCGCCTGGTCGTCGTCGGCGGCGCTGCGCTCGATCCGCAGCTCGCGCGCACGTTCATCGGGCTCGGGCTGCCGATGCTGCAGGGCTACGGGATGACCGAGTCGTCGCCGGTGATCTCGGTCAACCGGCTCTCCGACAACGTGCCCGACACCGTGGGGCGGCCGATCGACGGCGTCGAGGTCGCGATCGCGAAGACGGGCGAGCTCTACGCGCGCGGCGACAGCGTGATGCTCGGCTACTGGCGCAACGACGAGGCCACGCGCGCCGCGGTCGACGCGGACGGCTGGCTGCACTCCGGCGACTTGGCCGAGATCCGCGACGGCCGCATCGCGATCAAGGGTCGCGCGAAGGACATCCTCGTGATGTCCAACGGCGAGAAGCTGCCGCCGCAGGACGTCGAGTTCGCGATCCAGCACGACCCGGCGTTCGAGCAGGTGATGCTGATCGGCGAGGGGCGCCCGTACCCGGTGCTCCTGGCGGTATCGCAGGAAGCCGACGAGAAGGCGCTGCTCCGCCGCGCGAACGAGCAGCTCAAGGCCTTCCCGCGCTGGATGCGCGTGCGGCGCGTGATCGCGTCCAAGGAGCCCTGGAGCGTCGACAACGGGCTTCTGACGCCGACGCTCAAGCTCAAGCGCCCGATGCTGCTCGAGCGTTTCAAGGGCCGGATCGACCAGGCATACGCCGGGCCGGCTCCGGACTAGCCCGCGACACGCGGGACGTCTGCTGTAAGT
Organism: Casimicrobiaceae bacterium; assembly: GCA_036559685.1. Lineage (GTDB taxonomy): Bacteria > Pseudomonadota > Gammaproteobacteria > Burkholderiales > Casimicrobiaceae > VBCG01. Next base: position 1,828 of record DATBSV010000190.1, on the reverse strand, counting down.
AAGCCTTCACACCATTATCCCTTTCGTCGTGTTGCAACGCGCCTTGACACGCCGCTCGTTCATACATAGGATTGAAACGATCGTTTGAATGACCGGCGGCCCACGCCGGCGACGTTTCGACGGAGGAGCACGTCCATGGCCGGCACGGTGATCCCGCTCAACGAAGGCCGCGTCCCCGCCGCGACCAAGGACCGCATCCTCGACGCGGCCGAGGGGCTGTTCATGGAGCACGGCTTCGAGGCGACGAGCCTTCGCGCGATCACCGCGGCGGCCGCGGTCAACCTCGCCGCCGTCAACTACCACTTCGGAAGCAAGGAAGAGCTCTTCCAGGCCGTGCTGACGCGCCGTCTCGACCCGATGAACCAGCGCCGCGTCGCGTTGCTCGACCGCTTCGAGCGCGAGTCGGTGGCACCGCTGTCCTGCGAGCGGATCATCGTCGCGCTGTTCGCGCCGGCGCTCGAGCTCGCGCGCGATCCCGAGCTCGGCGGAAAGAATTTCCTGCGGCTGCTCGGCCGCGCCTACGCGGACCCCGCGCCGTTCATCCGCAGGTTCCTGTCCGAGCAGTACGCGCAGATGATCACGCGCTTCAAGGCGGCGTTCGCGCGCGCGCTCCCGCACCTGCCGAAGAAGGAATTGTCGTGGCGCCTGCACTTCATCATGGGCGCGCTGTCATACACGTTGGCGGGCACCGACGCGCTCAAGCTCATCGCCGAGCTCAATCCCAAGGAGACCGCGAACGACGAGCTGCTGCTGCGTCGGCTCGCGCCGTTCCTGCTCGCGGGCCTGCAAGCGCCGCTGCCCGACTTGTCGGAGGTGACGCGCGAGCTCGACGCCGCCGCCGCCTGGAGGCCCTGAAGATGCTAACGATTCTCTGGTTGCTGGTCGCCGTCGTCGCCTTCGGCGTGCTCGCGTATCAGCGCGCGAGCAGCCTTGCATGGCTCGGTGCCGTGGCGGCGCTGGTCGCGCTGTCGTGGGCCGGCGCGCTCATGCCGCTGTGGGCCAACCTCGCGCTCACGTTCGTCGCGATCGTGCTCGCGCTGCCGCTGGCCGTGCCGCGGCTGCGCCGCGCGCTGATCAGCGACGCGCTGCTCGGCGTGTTCCGCAAGGTCATGCCGCCGATGTCGCAAACCGAGCGCGAGGCGCTCGAGGCCGGCACCGTGTGGTGGGACGGCGAGCTGTTCTCGGGCAAGCCTGACTGGCGCAAGCTTCTTTCGCTGCCCGCGCCGAAGCTCAGCCCCGAGGAGCAGCGCTTCCTCGACGAGGAAGTCGAGACGGTATGCGCGATGGTCTCCGACTGGGAGACGACCAACGTCTACCGGGACATGCCCGCGCACGTGTGGCAGTACGTCAAGGACAAGGGCTTCCTCGGGATGATCATCCCGAAGGAATACGGCGGCCTCGGCTTCTCGGCGTACGCGCACTCGCAGGTCATCACCAAGCTCTCGACGCGCTCGGGCTCGGTCGCCGTCAGCGTGCTCGTGCCGAATTCGCTCGGGCCCGGCGAGCTGTTGCTCCACTACGGCACCGACGAGCAGAAGCGCCACTACCTGCCGCGCCTCGCCAAGGGGCTCGAGATCCCGTGCTTCGCGCTCACCAATCCGCACGCGGGCTCGGATGCGGCGTCGATCCCCGACCACGGCACCGTGTGCTGGGGCGAGCACGCGGGCAAGCGCGTGCTGGGCCTGCGCGTCACCTGGGACAAGCGCTACATCACGCTCGGCCCGGTGGCGACGCTGCTCGGGCTCGCGTTCCACGCCTACGATCCGGACAAGCTCGCCGGCGACAAGGAAGATCTCGGCATCACGTGCGCGCTGATCCCGACGACGCA
>DATBSV010000189.1:0-8583 GCA_036559685.1 Casimicrobiaceae bacterium | reverse complement strand
GCGACGCGCGGCTGGTCGGCCGTCGCCGGCGCTTCGGCCTTGCGCGTGGCCTCGTACGCCTTGACGACGTCGGCCTGGCTGAGCGAGTAGATCATCCGCGTCCGGTAGACGAACTGGCGCAGCTGGTCGGGACCCTGCTCGTGGAACGCGAACGCGCGCTCCATGAGCGGCGTGACCGAAGGCGCCTGCTCGGCGGCGAGGGAGGCTTGCGGAAGCGCGACGGCGATGAGCGCGCCGAAGCAGATCGTGAGATAGCGTGCGTTCATGGCATGGCTCCTGTGGGTGACGGCCCGGCCGGCTTCGGCGCGGTGCCGGTCTCGCTCTTGTGCGAGTGGGGCCACTGTCGTCGCCGTGCGCGGAGGTTGCGAGCCGATTGCGACGGATCGGCGCCGTGGCGTCGTCAGCGCCGGAAACGGGCGACGGATTCGCCGCGCTATCATCGTGCCCCGGTCCCACAGCAGGCGACGCCATGGCCTACGAGAACCTCCTCACCGAGACGCGCGAGCGCGTCGCCATCATCACGTTGAATCGCCCGCAGCGCCTGAACGCGCTGAACGACGCGATTGCCGACGAGCTCAAGGACGCGCTCGCCGGCTACGACGCCGACCCCGCCATTTCGGTGATCGTGATCACCGGTAGCGCGAAAGCGTTCGCCGCCGGCGCCGACATCGGCGCGATGGCGGAGTGGAGCTACGCCAAGGTGCTCGGCGACAACTACATCACGCGCAATTGGGAGGCCGTGCGCCACACACGGAAGCCGGTGATCGCGGCGGTCGCCGGCTACGCGCTCGGCGGCGGATGCGAGCTCGCGATGACGTGCGACTTCATCATCGCCGCCGACACTGCGAAGTTCGGCCAGCCCGAGATCACGATCGGCACGATGCCCGGCTTCGGCGGCACGCAGCGCCTGCCGCGCGCGGTCGGCAAGGCGAAGGCGATGGACTGGTGCCTGACCGGCCGCATGATCGACGCCACCGAGGCCGAGAAGGCGGGGCTCGTATCGCGCGTGGTGCCGGCCGACAAGCTGATGGACGAGACGCTCGCGGTCGCGGCGCAGATCGCCTCGTACTCGCTGCCGGTTGTCATGAAGGTCAAGGAAGCGGTCAATCGGGCGTACGAGTCGTCGCTCGCGGAAGGACTCCTGTTCGAGCGGCGCGAGTTCCACGCGACGTTCGCGCTCGACGACCAGAAGGAAGGCATGCGTGCGTTCGTCGAGAAGCGCAAGCCGGCGTTCAAGCACCGCTGACGCGTACAATCGGGTCGACGGTGTCGGACAGGAGATGACGATGGATCGATGGATGACGCGGATCGCGATCGGCGCCGCGGCGCTCGTCGTGGCGGCGTGCGCGTCGACGATGATGAAGGACGCGTGGGTCGACCCGTCGGTGCGCACGGTGCCGTTCTCGAAGGTCCTGGTCGTCGCGGTCGGCACCGACGTCACGCAGCAGCGCATCTTCGAGGACGTGATGGTCGAGAAGCTGCGCAGCGTCGGCGTGGAGGGCATCCAGGGGTACCGCCACCTGCCCGACGGCCGGGCGACCGAGGAACAGATGAACGCGGCGGTGGCGCGCTCGGGTGCCGACGGTCTCATGCTCGTGCGCTCGAAGGGCGTGCGCACCGAGACCGACGTGCGCACGACGACGAGGCCTGGCCCGATGGGACCGGGTTGGTACGGTTGGTACGGCAGCTGGTACGCGGTGCCGGATGTCTACCAGTACCGCATCGCGACGATGGAGACCTCAGTGTTCGATGCTTCGACCAGGAAGATCGTCTGGACCGGCGTGACCGAGACGTTCGACCCCGCGTCGTTTCGGCGAGACGCCGGGCGGCTCGCCGACATCATCGTCGGCGCGCTCGCGGCGAACAAGCTGACGCCGAAGGGCGTGTCCTGATGCGCGCGCGCCTGCTGTTCGCCATGCTGCTCGCGGGTGCGCTGGCCGCCGGCTGCGCGGCGATGACGCAGCGCACGCTGCTGCGCGAGGTCGTCGACGAGTCGCGCAGCTCGACTTCCATGCTCGGCCGCATCGCGGTCGTCGCGATCGAGCCCGACGCGGCCTCGCGCAAGGCGTGGGAAGACACGTTCGCGTCGCGGCTTGCCGCGCGTGGCGTGGCGGCCTCGCCCGGCGACGGGTTGCGTTCCGGGGCGAAATTCGACGCCGACGCGATCGTCGTCGACGGGGCACCGGTGATCGCCGCGGCGCGCCGGGCCGGCGCCGACGCGATCCTGTTCGTGACGCCGCCGAACGCGGTCCCGATCGCGACGGGGCGCAGCGCGTACCGGTGGTTCGGCGCGGCGTCCGCGCCGGACATCCGCACCGACCTCGACACGACGCCGTCCTCCGTCACCGAAGTGCGCCTGTTCAACCTGAAGACGAACTCGGGCGTGTGGCGTGCGATGGTGCTGCAGTACTACCCGAAGCCCGGCAGTGCCGATGCGCCGCAGATCGCGGACTCGGTCGTCGCGGGTCTCGCGAAGCGCGGCTACCTGCGTTAAGGCGCGACCGGGCGGAAGCGCATCGTCAGGCCGTCGCGGCCGGCGAACACCAGCGTTCCGCCGTCGAAGCGCCATGCGTCGACCTGCGTGAGGTCGGTGGCGAATGCGACGTCGAGCGAGCCGCGCGGGCACATCATCTTGGTCGCCGCGATCGGCGAGAACTCGAGCTTGTCGCCGTCGCGATGCCATTGGGCGCTGCCGCGGTTGCAGTCGAGCCGCATCGTCGCGCGTCCGGTCGTCTCGAGCGTGATCGTGTAGCGCGTCGCGTCGGCGGGCGCGTTGCGTCGCGCGCCGGCCGCGTCGGTGCCGATCCACGCGAACGTCCGGTCGAGCGGGAACGCGACGTCGGCGGCCGGCGGCGCCGCGCAGGCGCTCGCGGCGAGCAGCGACACGCCGAGCAGCGCGCGGCGACGGACGCTCAACGCGGTTCCTTGCGGCGCGAAGGCAGCGACACGCCGCCGAGCGCGGCGGTCACGTCGCGCGCCGCGCTGCGCACGCGCTCGCCGAGCTCGGGCAGGCGCTCGCGTGTGAGGCGCGACGTCGGGCCGGCGATCGACAGCGCTGCCCACGGCCGGCCCGCCTCGTCGACGATCGCCGCGGCGACGCAGCGCAAGCCGAGCGCGTGCTCCTCGTCGTCGATCGCGTAGCCGCGCTCGGCCGACTGCGCGAGCGCGGCGGCGAGCGCCGCGCGCGTGATCAGCGTGTGATCGGTGTAGATCGCGAGCGCGCCGCGGCCGATCAGCTCGTCGGCCTCGCGCGGCGGCATCGCCGCCAGCATCGCCTTGCCCACGCCCGACGCATGCAACGGCGCGCGCGCGCCGAGACGAGCGTTCATGCGCATGAGCTCGCGGCAGGGCGCCTGGGCGACGAACACCGCGGCGCCGTGCTCGATGACCGCGAGGTTCGCGGTTTCGCCGGACGTCTCCATCAGCCGCTCGAGGCGCGGGATCGCCTCGGCGATCAGGTTGCGGTGCTCGAGGAACGCGGTGCCGACGCGGAATGCGCGCACGCCGACGCGGTAGCGGCCGTCCTCGCCGGCCTGGACGTAGTCGGCGTCCTCGAGGGTCGCGAGCAGCCGGTGCGCGGTCGGCGCCGGCAGGTGCAACGCCGCGGAGAGCGCGGTGAGCGTCGCGCCTCCGGGTGTCGACGCGAGGAACTCGAGGACGGCGAGGCCGCGCGACAGCGCCTGCGCGTGGCTCGCGCCGCGCCTGGCGGTCGCGCGCGGGCGTGCGGTCGTGGTGGTGGCGGCGCGGCTCATCGTGGCGGGCATTCTAACGCCGAACCCGTACGGCCCCCTCGTCGTACCAGCGTCGCGAGCGATTGACCAGCGTCGCCGTCGCCAGCATCAGCGGGACTTCGACCAGCACGCCGACCACCGTGGCCAGCGCAGCGGGGGACCCGACGCCGAACAGCGTGATCGCCGTCGCGACCGCGAGCTCGAAGAAATTGGACGCGCCGATCAGCGCGGACGGCCCCGCGGCGCAATGCGCAACGCCGAGACGCCGGTTGGCGAGGTACGCGACGCCGGCGTTCAGCGCGACTTGCAGAGCGATCGGGACGGCGAGCATTGCGACGATCCAGGGCGCGGTCAGCAGCGCATCGGCCTGGAACGCGAACAGCAGCACGAGCGTCGCGAGCAACGCGGACGTGCTGACCGGCCTCAGCGCGTCGAGGCGTTGCTCCAGCACCGCGGTTCCACGTGCCAGCCAGCGCCCGCGCAGGAGCTGCGCCAGGATCAGCGGCAACACGACGTAGGCCAGCACCGAGACGACCAGCGTGCGCCAGGGAACGCTGACGGCGGCGACGCCCGTGAGCAGCGCGACCAGCGGCGCGAACGCGACGATCATGATCGCGTCGTTCAGCGCAACCTGCGTGAGCGTGAAGGCGGGATCGCCGCGAACGAGACGGCTCCAGACGAACACCATGGCGGTGCATGGAGCCGCCGCCAGCAGGATCAGGCCGGCGATGTAGGCGTCGTGGTGCTCGACCGGAAGCCACCGCGCGAACACCACGCGCACGAACAGCCAGGCGAGGAGCGCCATCGAGAACGGCTTCAGCGCCCAATTGACTGCGACGGTGACCGCAATGCCGCGCGCGTGCGTGCGCACGCCGCCGAGCGCGCGGAAATCGACGCGCGCGAGCATCGGCACGATCATCGCCGCGACCAGCATGCCGACCGGAACGTTGACGCTCGCAATCTCGAGCCGGGCGAGCCAGGCGACCGGCGACGGCGCCGCCTTGCCGAGCAGCACGCCTGCCGCCATGCATGCGACGACCCACGCGGTCAGGTGTCGCTCGAAGGCGGGCAGCGCAGCGCGATCGCCCTCTGCCGTCGTCGACGACACCGCGGTCACGCGGTCGTCGCCGCGGACCGACCGATCTCTCGCAGGCGCGACTGCAGCGACAGCCGATCGAGCTTGTCGAACGGAAGGCTCGCGAGCAGGCCGATACGCGCCGACAGCGCTTGCGCGACCTCGGCGATCTTCCGGTCGATCGCGGCATCACCCTCGGCCGCGGCGGGGTCGGGCATCCCCCAATGGGCGGTCGTAGGTCGGCCCGGCCACACCGGGCAGACCTCGCCGGCGGCGTTGTCGCACACGGTGATCACGAGATCGAGCGCGGGCACGTCAGGCCGCGCGAACTCGTCCCAGTTCTTGCTGCGAAGGCCGTCGATCGGCAGGCCGCGCTGGCGGAGCCAGGCGAGCACGCGCGGATGCACGCGCCCGGCCGGGCGGCTGCCCGCCGAATGCGCGACGAAGCGATCGCCGGCCTTCTCGCGCAGGATCGACTCGGCGAGGATGCTGCGCGCCGAGTTGCCCGTGCACAGGAACAGCACGTGATACGGCGCGCGCATCCTCAGCTGCAGCATGCGCGCTGCGCAACAGCGGTCGTCGCTGCCCGTTGGCTTTCGTCCACATCCGCCGGGGCGCAGCATCCGCTTGCGCTCGTCGCGCACGCGCCCTCGTACAGCGGGATCGTGCCGAGCGAATGGAACGCTTCCCAGGCGATCCCCTGCGGGTCGCGCACCCAATGCTTGTCGGAGATCGCATAGCAGCAATGGGCGTCGAGCTCGTCGGTGACTGCGCCGCGCTCGGCCGCCTCGAACCGGCCGCGGATGTCCGCGAGCTCATCGGCGGAATCGGCCTGCAAGCCGAGATGGTTGAGGCCCTCGCGCGCGCCGCGGTGCGAGATCGCGAAGTTGACGCGTGGCTCGTCGAGCATCCATTTCGCGTAGTCGCTCTTCTCGACGGTCGGGGGCATGCCGAACATGCCGGAATAGAAGCGGATGCTCGCGGCGAGGTCGGGCACGGACAGGTGGACGTGGAAGCGTTTCACTGGGGGCTCCTCTTGCGTGGGGAGGGGGAGGGGGGCGCGCACATGCCGGGCGCGCATTCGGTGGCGCACGACGCGCTGTCGACGAGACGGCCTCGCCCGCGGCAGCACTGGTCGGTCAGGTAGCCGATCAGCGAGTTCATCGCGTCGATGTCGGCGCGGTAGCGGATGTTCCGGCCTTCGCGCTGGTCGGTGACGAGGCCCGCGTTCGCGAGCTCTTTGAGGTGGAACGACAACGTGGCGGGCGCGAGGTCGAGCGCCGTGGCGATGGCGCCCGCGTTCAGCCCGTCGGGCGCGTACTCGATCAATCGGCGGAAGATCGCCAGGCGCGTGGGTTGCGCCAGGGCGGCGAGCGCGACGACGGCAGTGCCGGCGTCATGGTTGTCCGCAGGCAGGTAGGGGGAAGCGGGGATGGCCGGGGCTGCTTTCATAATTCCAATATTATGGAAATATAGAAGGATGTCAAGAGGGTCTCCGCGTATTTCTCACGTCAGCGGAACCGCGCGACGACCCAGCCGAAGACCGCAACCGCTGCGGCAACCGCCACGATCACCCACACCGCGAGCGGCAGGTCGGACGGCCGCCGGGCGGGTGGCAGCAGATCCGGGTCGCGCAGGTTCGATGGATAGGGCCGCGCCGGCACCGGCACGCGCTTCACGTCCTCGGGATCCGTCGGCACCTTGCCGTGGTACTCGGCGGGCGACGCGACCGGCCACGACCCGAATGCCCGCGACGACGGCAGCTGCGGGACGTGCACGAAGACGAGCGCCTCGAGGTCGCGCGCCAGCGCGCGCTCGAGCGGCGAGGCGTCCGCGCGCGCGCGACCTTGCGCGAGGTCGACGAGCGATGCGCCGACGACCTCGAAGGCGACCGCGGGGAACAGGCGCGTCCGGTCCTGGGTCAGGTACTCGTACGCGACGCGCGCCTGCGACACCGAGCGCTCCTTGACCAGTGTGAACGGCAGCGCGAGCCACCCAAGCGCGCTTGCACCGAGGTTCGCAGGCGCCTCGGGCAGCGTCCAGCCCGCCGCGCGCAGCGTGTCGACACTGATGCCCGAGCAGTTCATGGTCGAGTGACCGTACGGGAGCTGGTGGCGCCAGAACTGCGCGTACACGCGATCGAAGGCACCCTGCACGCGACGCGCGGCGTCGTCGTCCGCCAGCACGGCGACGAGGATCGCGGACGGCCGGTACCACGCCTGGCCGCTGTTCAGGTCGGCGAGGTACGCGTCGAGCGGCGTCGGCGCGGCGAGGATGCCCTTCTCGCTCACGACGTCCAGCGAATAGAAGTTGTCGACCATGACGTCGGCGAGGTCGCCACCGCGACCGATGCGCCCGGTGCCGATCGCGAAGTGGCCCCCCCACGCCTCGTCGTCGTCGCCCTGTGCGCCGTTGACCATCACGATCAGCACCGGCTTGCCGTCCCACGAACGCGCGGCGCGGGGCCGCTCCCACACGACGCGCGTCGACCACGGCGTGCGCGCGCCGCCGCCGTCCGCGCGCACGAGCGTGCGCAGCGCCGCTTGCACGCTACCTTGCGAGGTTTCGAGCGGTGCGACCGGAAGCCTGGCGTCGAGCCGGAAATCCTCGGGCCACAGGACGCGCGCCTCGAACGTGCCGTCGCCGCGCCACGTACCGCGCAGCGCGACGTCGCGCGACGTGAAGTACGACGCACTCGACGCATCGAACCACGAGCCGTTCGACGCGAGGCGCGGCGCGAGCGCGAACGGGCGCGTCGCGCCGTCCGCGACCATGGTCTTCGCGTCGGGCGCGAGCTTCGCGCCGTGCATGCGCTCCGGGGATCCGATCCACACCAGCGCGGGTCGCACGTCGGGCTTGCTCCCGGCAACGACCGATGTCGACCATGCGCGGACGTCGTCGAACGCGGTGACGCCCGTCGCGAATCCGGCCACGGGAACGCCGTCGCGCGGCACCGCGATCCACTCCTTCGCGAAATACAGCCGTGGCGGCGGCGCGAGCGACGAATAGTCGCCGGTCGTGACGACGAAGTCCGCGGCGTCGTGGAGCCCGAGCGGACCCGCCGGCGGCGGGCCGTCGGGCACCGCCGCCATCGCCAGCGAGGTGAGCGCCATTGCCGCGCGCGTCGAGCCCGTGCGGCGCAGGCGCGAGCGCCCGCCGCGCGAGCCGCGCGTCAGCTCGTCACCTCGCGCGCGGTGATCCGGTACTTGAACGTGTCCGGATCGAGGCTGTCGACGCGCTCGCCGCGCGTCTCGGCCTGCGGGTACATGAAGAAACCGAGCTTCGCCCCCTTCGAGCCTGGCAGCGCGACGTCGTGGGCGACGTTGTAGCCCATCCAGTTGCCTTCCCAACCGCCGTAGAGCGCGCGGTAGATGGGCGTGACGACCGGATGGTCGGTCGTCTTGATCCAGTCGGCGGTCTCGAGGCGCATCACCTTGCCGACGTCGGCGGGATCCATCGCGACCCAGCCGCGGCCGGCGAGCCACACTTCCGCGCGACAGTGCTGCGCGCGCGTGATGTCGGGGGTGCCCGCGCCGAGCTCCTTGTAGCCGAACTGCGATTTCGCCACGCGGATGCCGTAGATGTCGCGCGCCGGAATGCCGACCGACCGCGCCATGCCGACGAACAGCGCGTTGATGTCGCCGCACTTGCCGCCCATGTTGCCGGTCTCGAGCATCGCCTTGATGTCGCCGACGCCGCAGCCGCGCACCTTGGGCTCGCGGTAGGTGTTGACGACGACCCAGTCGAACAGCGCGCGCACCTTCTGCTCGTCGGTCG
>DATBSV010000188.1:0-2740 GCA_036559685.1 Casimicrobiaceae bacterium | reverse complement strand
GCCGTGCCGATGCGCACGCCGCCGGGGTTGAGCGTCGCGTCCGAGCGGCCGTGGATGATGACGCCGCCGTGCGCGGTGATCTCGGTGTAGTCGCCGTGGCACCAGACGCCGGGGAAGCGCTCGAAGTACGCGGCGCGGTACTTCGCGCCGTCGGGATCGTTCCAGAAGCCGATCGGCATCGACGGGAACGGCTTGACGCACACGAGCTCGCCGCGCTCGCCCCGGCCGGGCAGCACCTGCTGCCCCTCTTCATCATAAACGTCGACCGCCATGCCGAGCCCGCGGCACTGGATCTCGCCGCGCCACACCGGCAGCGTCGGATTGCCGAGCACGAAGCAGCTCACGATGTCGGTGCCGCCCGAGATCGACGCGAGCGCGAGGTCGTCCTTGACCGCCTGGTAGACATAGTCGAACGACTCGGGCGCGAGCGGGCTGCCGGTCGAGAGCATCGTCCCGAGCGTCGCGAGCACGTAGTCCTTGCGCGGCACCAGCGCGATCTTCTTGATCGCGTCGATGTACTTGGCCGACGTGCCGAAGTGCGTCATGCGCTCCTCGTCGGCGTAATCCCACAACATGCGGCCCGCACGCACGAACGGCGAGCCGTCGTAGAGCAGCAGCGTTGCGCCGGACGCGAGGCCCGACACGAGCCAGTTCCACATCATCCAGCCGCAGGTCGTGAAATAGAACAGCCGGTCCCCGCGCTTGACGTCGCTGTGCAGCCGGTGTTCCTTCAGGTGCTGCAGCAGCGTTCCGCCCGCGCCGTGCACGATGCATTTCGGCACGCCCGTCGTGCCGGACGAATAGAGGATGTAGAGCGGGTGCGCGAACGGCAGCTTCGCGTAGGCGATCGGGCCGGCCGCGTGCGGGGCGATCGCGTCGTCCCATGAAATCGCGTTCCGGATCGTGCTCAGCCCGATCGGGCCATTCGGGCCGCCGAGGTAAGGCACGACGATCACGCGCTCGACGCTCGGCAGCGCGGCGACGATCGCGGCGACCTTCTCGGCGATCGGGATCGCCTTGCCGTTGTAGAAGTAGCCGTCGACGGTGACGAGCACCCTGGGCTCGATCTGGCTGAAGCGGTCGAGCACGCCCGACACGCCGAAGTCCGGCGAGCACGACGACCAGATCGCGCCGCGGGCGGACGCCGCGAGCAGCGCCATGATCGTCTCGGGCATGTTGGGCACGATCGCGGCGACGCGGTCGCCGCGATCGAGGCCAAGCGCGTCGAACGCCTTCGCGAGGCGCGAGACCGTCGCATGCAGCGTCGCGTGCGACACGCGCGCGCGCACCTTGTCCTCGCCGCGGAACACCAGCGCGTCGCCGGCATCGTCGCGCGGCCGCCGCTCGAGCAGATTTTCGGCAAAATTCAGCGTCGCGTCGGGGAAGAACTGCGCGCCCGGCATCCTGTCCGCGTCGACCAGGACGCGCGCGCCGGGCGTGCCGATGACCTGGCCGTCGTCCCACATCTCGCGCCAGAACAGCTCGGGGTACTCGTTCGACCAGCGCCACAGGCTGTCGTAGTCGGGCAGGCTCACGCGGTGCTTGGCCTCGATGCGGCGCGTGAACGCGGTGACATTCGCCGCGGCGACGCGTTCGCGCGACGGGGTCCAGAGCGGGGCGGCGGCCATGGTCGTGTTTCGGCGGGTCAGGCAGCGCCGCGTGCGACAGCGCGCAACGCCTCGGGCAGGGGGACCGACTTCCCCGAAGCGAGATCGATCCACACCAACTTCGCCGCGCCCTCGGCGGCGCGCTTGCCCTGCGCGTCGAGCTCGTAGTGCGTCGCGACGCTCGACCGCCCCGCTTCGCCCAGGTATATGCGGACCTCGACGTCGCCCGGGTACACGAGCGGAACGAGGAACGTGCAGCTCGCGTTCACGATCACGGGCCCGGTGCCGCCCGCGTGCGAGGCGTCGTTCCGGTGCGTGTAGAGCCACTCGATGCGCGCCTGCTCCATGAAACGGAAGTACACGGTGTTGTTGACGTGCCCGAGCGCGTCCATGTCGGCCCAGCGAATCGTCTGGACCGACGTATGGACGTGGACACGGGAAGCGCTCATGAACGGCTCAAAGCTGCGCATTATAATTCCCCGATGACGCGCGAATCGATGGATTACGACGTCGTGATCGTCGGGGGCGGCCCATCGGGCCTCGCCGCCGCCATCCGCGTCAAGCAGCTCGCCGCGGCGGGCGCCCGCGACGTCTCCGTCTGCCTCCTCGAAAAAGGCTCCGAGATCGGCGCGCACATCCTGTCAGGCGCCGTCATCGATCCGCGCGGGCTCACCGAGCTCTTGCCCGACTGGAAGGCTGCGGGCGCCCCGCTCGACACGCCCGTCACCGAGGACCGGTTCCTGATCCTGACCGCCGATAAGGCGTACCGGATCCCGAACTGGGCGCTGCCGCGGCTGATGGACAACCACGGCAACTACGTCGCGAGCCTCGGCAACCTGTGCAAGTGGCTCGCGACCCAAGCGGAAGCGCTCGGCGTCGAGATCTACCCTGGCTTCGCCGCGGCCGAGGTGCTCTACGACGAGCGTGGCGCGGTCGCGGGCGTGGCGACCAACGACATGGGCGTGGCGAAGGACGGGTCGCACCGGCCCGACTACCAGCCGGGCATGGAGCTTCGGGCGAAGTACACGCTGTTCGCGGAAGGCTGCCGCGGCTCGCTGTCGCAGACGCTGATGCAGCGCTACAACCTGCGCGACGGCGTCGACCCGCAGAAGTACGGCATCGGCCTCAAGGAG
>DATBSV010000187.1:0-7912 GCA_036559685.1 Casimicrobiaceae bacterium | reverse complement strand
TGCGCGCGGCACGACGCCACCTGGCTCGAGCTCTCGCCGATCCACGGGGCGAGCCTGCTTGCCGCGGTGCGCGCGCACGGCCCGCTGCCCGCGCGCACGAAGGTGCGCATCGGCGGCGCGCGCGTGCCGATCGCGTTGCGGCGCGCGATCCTCGCCGAGGCGACGCCCCGGCTCTACGTCTCGTACGGCACGACGGAGACATCGTTCGTGTCGATCGCCGGGCCGGCGATGCACGACGCGCGCGAGTCGGTCGGGCCGCCCACCGCCGGCGCCGAGGTCGAGGTGCTGCGCGCCGACCGCGCGCGCGCGGCGCCCGGGGAATCGGGTACGATCCGGCTGCGCACGCCGGGCATGGCGACGGGCTATGTCGGCGACGACGGTGCGACGGCGCAGCACTTCCGCGACGGGTGGTTCGAGCCCGGCGACCTCGCGACGCTCGACGCCGACGGCCAGCTCGTCATCCACGGCCGCGCCGACGACATGATGATCATGAACGGCATCAACATCTACCCGGTCGAGATCGAGCGCATCCTCGAGCGACATCCGGCGGTCGAGTCGGCCGCCGCGTTCCCGCTCGCGTCCGACATGCACGGCCAGATCCCGGTCGCGGCCGTCGAGTTGCGCGCCGGTATGCGCTGCGCGGGCGGCGAGCTCGTCGCGTTCGCGCGCGACGCGCTCGGCATGCGCGGACCGCGGCGCGTCGAAGTGCTCGCGGCGCTGCCGCGCAACCCGCAGGGCAAGGTGCTTAAGCGCGAGCTGGCGGCCGGCTTCGCGCGCGGCGAGGAGTGAGGCATGGACGCACGAGGGATCCGCCAGGTGTTGATCGACGGCCTCGAGGCCGGCGGCGTCAGCGAGGCGCGCAGCATACGCTTCCGCGAGCCGTTCCTCGACGGCTCGATCGACGCGACGTTCGAGGAGCTCGCGCTCGACAGCCTCGCGCGCATGGAGGTGTGCATCGCGATCGAGGTCGCGCTCGGCATCTCGCTCGCTCCCGAGGAGCTGCAGCGCTATGCCTCGCTCGGCGAGCTGGCCAACGACCTGCGGGAGCGGCTGAGTGCTTGACAAGTTCCTCAACGAGGTCGGCCGCTGCACGACCGTCAACCAGTTCAACCGCCTCCGCATCGGCATCGAGAACACGTTCGCGCCGGCGGAGATCTGCACGCTGATCGACGGCGTGCGCGAGCGCAATGCCGAGGTGCCGGAGTATTGCGCGCGCTGGCTCGCGAACTCGGACGAGTCGATGCGCGGCGGCGGACGGACGGTCCAGCCGTACGTGCGTCATTCCCTCCTGCCGGAAGCGACGATGTACGCGGCGCCGGGGACGGCGGCCGAGCGCGCCTCGCGCACGCTCGTCGTGGCATACACCAGCGACGCGGATCGGCTGTTCATGCCGATCGCGGTGTTCCTGCAGCACGTGCCCGCCGCGACCCACGAGGTGATGCTGCTCATCGACCTCTCGCGCCGCTTCTACCTCGGCGGGATCACCGGGATGGGCGACGACCTGCCGTCGACGATCCGCCGCATCGACGCGATCGCGGCGCCTTCACGGTACCGTCGCGCGGTCGGTTTCGGCTGCAGCGCGGGCGGTCTCGCGGCGATCTGGACCGCCATCGAGCTCAATTTTCCGCGTGCCGTGTCGGTGGGCGGCATCGCTCCCGAATCGGTCGCCGACCGCGAACAGACGTATCAATTCGACCTGAGTGGGTTCGACAACGCGATCCGCCGCCGTTTCAAGCTGCCGGAGATCATGCTCGTGCGCGGCGAGATGAACGATCGCGACACCAAGAAGGCGCTCCAGATGGCGGATCGCCTGCCCGCGAAGCACGTCACCGTCCAGGGGGCCGCCGATCACAACGTCCTCTACGAGGTGTGGAAAGGCGGCCGGCTCGGCCCGTTCCTCGCCGAGCTGATCGACTAGCGCTTGAGCCCGATGTGGATGTTCTTCTCCTGCGTGAAGCGCAGGAGCTCGTCGAGGCACTCCTCGCGGCCGAGGCCGGACTGCTTGACACCGCCGAACGGCGCGCCGAGGAAGTGCTTGCCGACCTCGTTGATCCACACGTAGCCGGCGCGGACCGCCATCGCGGCGCGGTGCGCGGTCGTCAGGTCGTGGGTCCAGATCGAGCAGGTGAGTCCGTACGGCACCGCGTCGACGTCGTCGAGCATGCGCTTCTCGTCGTCCCAGCGCAGGATCGCGAGCACCGGCCCGAAGATCTCCTCCTGGGCGATGCGCATCGACGGCTTGACGTCGGCGAACACGGTCGGCTCGTAGAAGTGCCCGCGCGCGAGCTTCGGATCGGCGGGCCGCTTGCCGCCGCAGACCAGCCGCGCTCCTTCGCCCAGCGCCGAAGCGACGTAGGATTCGACGCGCTCGAGCTGCGGGCGGCTCACGATCGCGCCCATCGTCGTCGCCGGGTCGGCCGGCAGGCCCGGGCGGAAGTGCGCGATGCGCGCGGCGACGCGCTCGACCACGGCGTCGTGGATCGACGCGTGCACGAACGCGCGGCTGGTCGAGCCGCACGATTGTCCGCACCAGGTGAAGTTCATGCCGCCGACGATCGCCCCGGCGACGGCGTCGGGATCGGCGTCGCCGTATGCGATCAGCGCGTTCTTGCCGCCGAGCTCGAGCATCAGCGGCTTCAGCGTCTCGCTGGCGGCGCGCATCACCGCACGGCCCGCCGCGACGCTGCCGATGATCGCGACCATCGCCACGCCCGGATGCGATGCGAGCGCCGCGCCGGTCGCGCGGTCGCCCGGCAGCACGTTGAACGCGCCCGGCGGCAGGAGGTCGGCGACGAGCTCGGCCAGCCGCAACGTCGACAACGGCGCCTGGTCCGGCGGCTTGACGATCACGCTGTTGCCGGCCGCGAGCGGTGCCGCCGACTTGCCGGCCGCGAACATGAACGGGTGGTTGAACGGGATGATGCGTGCGACGACGCCGACCGGTTCGCGCACCGAGAAGTTCACCGCGTCGGGGCCCATCGGGATCGACGCCCCCTTCATCTCGGTGACGAGCCCGGCGAAGAACTCGAGCTGCGCGGCCGCGATACGCGCATCGCTCGCCATCTCGCGCACCGGGTTGCCGCCGTTGGTCGCGTCGATCCAGGCGAGCTCGTCGGCGTGGTCGCGCACGCGCGCCGCCATCGCGCGCAGGATGCGCGCGCGCTCGAGCGGTGCGACCGCGCGCCAGGCGTCGAACCCGCGCTTCGCGGCGGCGACCGCCGCATCGACGTCGGCATCGCCGGCGATGGCGACGGCACCGAGCGACGCGCCGGTGCCCGGATCGAACGTCTCGTCGCGGCGACCGCCGATCGGCGCATGCCACGCGCCGCCGTAGTAGAGCTCGCGGCGCGCGGGCAACGTGTGGGTAGCGCTCATGCGATCGAGCGCCGGTCGCCGCGGCCCAGCCGCCCGATCAGCGCGTTGACGCCGATCGACAGCACGAAGAGCACGATCAGGAGCGCGTACATGCGCGGCATGTCGAACGTCGCGTACGCCTGGATCACGAGGTAGCCCAATCCCTTGTTCGAAAGCTTGGTCTCGGCGAGCAGCGTGCCGATGATCGCGACGCCGAGGCCCAGCCGGAAGCCGTTGACGACCGGCTGGCGCATGGCGGGCAGGTAGATCGACACGATCATCTTCCACGTCGACGCGCGGAAGCTCTTGCCGACGCGGATCAGCACGGCATCGATCTCGCGCATGCCTGCGGCTGCGCTGATGGCGACCGGGAAGAAGCACGACAGCACGCCCATCGCGATCTTCGAGCCGACGCCGACGCCGAACCACATGATCATCACCGGCAGGAACACGATCTTGGGCGTCGGGCCGAGGTAGAGCAGCAGCGCCTCGAACGCGTTCGACAGGAAGCGGTTGGCGCCCAGCGCGATGCCGACCGCGAGCCCGGCGAGCCCGCCGATCAGGACCGCGATGCCGATCTCCATCGCGGTGACGCCCAGGTTCGCGTAGAAGTCGGCGCGTCCGAGCAGCGTGACGACCGCCTGGCCGATCGCCTGGAGCGGCGGCACGACGTCGCGGAACAGCAGGCCGGACAGCGCGAGCGCCTGCCACGCGGCGAGCACGGTGAGCACGATCGCGACGCGCACGGCGAACACGCGACGCGCGCTCGACGCGCGCAGCGGACCCGCGGCAATCACCGGTGCGGCCGCAGCCATCGCTCGAGCCTCTCGGTCAGGTCGAAGAACACGATCGACGCCAGTACGACGAACAGGATCGCCGCGTAGGTGGCCGGCAGGTCGTAACGCTCGGCGAGGTCGTTGACGAGCTGCCCGAGCCCGCCGAAGTTGATCAGGTACTCGACGCCGACGATGTTGATCATCGCGAACACGAGCCCCAGCCGCATGCCGACGAACACGGTCGGCAGCGCGGCCGGCAGCAGGATCTTCCAGAACTGCTGGCGGCGCGTGAGCTTCAGCGCGCGGCCGACGTCGATTAGCACCGGCCGCGTGCCGGCGAGCCCCTCGACCGTCTTGAGGATCACCGGGGCCAGTCCCGCGCAGAACCCGATCATCACGATCGTCGTCGCGCTGCGGCCGAAGATCACGAGGAACAGCGGGAACAGGAGCACGATCGGCGCGGAGGCGAGCGCGCCGACCCAGGTCTCGGTCGCCTGGCGCAACAGCCGGACGCGGTAGAGCAGCGCGCCGAGCCCGATGCCGACGGTGGCGAGCAACAGGGCCGCCCACAGCACCTCCTTGCTCGTCTGCCAGAAGCGCATCGGGAGGTGCTCCTCCGCGACGACGCGCGGGATCGCCGCGATCACCTGCGAGGGCAGCGGCACGACGAACGGGTTGATCGCGCCGGCGCGGATCAGGCCCTCGACCAGAGCGACGACCGCGATCACGGACGCCGCGCCGACCAGCCGCGCGGACGTGCGGGAGCCGAGCGTGGCGTCGCTCAAGCATGCCCCCCCGCGCGCACGCGCGCCTCGTCGTCCTCGATCCCGCGGGTCGCCTCCTCGCGCAGGTCGCTCCAGACCTGCGCGACGGTGTGGCCGAACGCGTCGCTCGACACGACCTCGGCGTCGCGCGGATGCGGCAGGCCGACGTCGACGACCCGCTTGATCTTCCCGGGGCGGTAGGTCATCACCAGCACGCGGTCGGACAGCTGCACGGCCTCGGTCAGGTTGTGCGTGATGAGCAGCGTCGTCTGCCGGAGCTGCTGCTGGATCTGCAGGACCTTGTCGCCGAGCAGCAGGCGCGTCTGCTCGTCGAGCGACGCGAACGGCTCGTCCATCAGCAGGATCTTCGGCTCGGACGCGAGCGTGCGGGCGATCGCGACGCGCTGGCGCATGCCGCCCGAGAGCTCCGACGGGTAGCGGCGCTCGAAGCCCGACAGGCCGACGAGCTTGACGAAGTGCGCGGCACGCTCGGCCCGCTCGGCCTTGGCGAGGCCCGCGATCTCGAGCGGGAATGCGACGTTGTCGAGCACCGTGCGCCACGGGAACGTCGACTCCTCCTGGAACACCATCCCGATCGACGGATGCGTGCCGGTGACCGTGGTCCCGGCGACTGTCACGCGTCCCTGGTAGTCGCCGACGAGCCCGCCGATGATGTTGAACAGCGTCGACTTGCCGCAGCCCGACGGGCCGATCAGCGAGACGAACTCCCCGGGCGCGACGTCGAACGACACGTCGTCGACCGCGGTGACGCCGCCGTCGGCGGTGACGAAGCGCTTGACGATGTGCTCGACCTTGAGCAGCGCGTCGGCCGCCATGTCAGCGCTTCCGCGGTGGCGCCGGTGACGGCACGTGAGCCGCGCTCGCCGGCGTGGCGCCGCCCGCGACGCGGACGTCGACGACCGCCACCAGCCCCGACGCGACGTCGACGACCGCGCGAGCGAGCGCGCGATCGAGCTCCTCGCGCGTCTGGACCGGCCCGTAGCCGATCGCGCCCTGCGCGCGTCCGATCGCGGCGAGGTCGATCGCCGGATCGTCGATGCGCTGCCCGATCCACTTGTTGGCGACCGGTCGCTTGCGCATGTTCGCGACGCGCTCCTGGTGCACCTCGTCGTTCCAGTACGAGCGGTTGTTGGTCACGACGCACAGCAGCGGGATCCGGTAGTGCACGGCGGTCCATAGCGCGGTCGCGCCCATCAGGAAGTCGCCGTCGCCGCACACGGCGATCGAAAGGATGCCGCGCGCGTGCAGCGCGAGCGCCGCGCCGACGCCGAGGCCCGGTCCGGCGCCGACGCCTCCGCCACCGTCGGACCCCAGGAAATCGAGCGGTCCGCGAAACGGCCAGCTCGCGCCGTTCCACGACAGTGGCAGGTGCGCGAGCGACACCTTGCGCTTGCCGACGGCGCGCAGGAGCGCCGCGGCGACGTGATCGGTCGTCAGCGCGCCGTCGCCGAGCGCGGGCGCGGCGTGCGCATGCTTCGGCGCCTTGCGGCGCGGCGCGCGCGCGGGCAGCGCGTCGAGCAGCGCGCGCACCGCGGACTCGGGCGACGACGCGAGGTGCACGTCGACGGGCGGCCAGCCCTGGTGATCCATGCTCCAGCCGTTGTGCAGCAGGTGGTCGAGCGACGCCTGCACGACGCGCGCCTTCGGTTCGCCGCCGCAGGCGGCCTTGAGCGTGCCGGCGAGGTCGACCCAGTCGAGCGACAGGATCGCGTCGGCGTCCGCGATCGCCTGCGCCGTTCCCGGCGGCAGGATCAGCGCCGGCGCGCCCACGTGCTGCGGATGGTCGGTCGGGAAGGCCGCGCCGACCTTGAGGTCGGTGACCACGCTCGCGCGCAGGCGCTCGGCGAGCGCGACGCGCTCGTCCCACGCGCGCGCGTCGCGCGACACGCGGCCCATCAGGATCAGCGGGCGCGATGCGGCGCGCAGCAGCTTCGTCGCGCGCAGGACGGCATCGGGATCGGGGGCGGGCGCGGCGTCGGGCAGGTAGCGCTTCGCGTCGATCGGGGGCAAGGGTGCTGCGAGCGGCGCCTCCTGCATGCCCGCGTCGAGGTTGACGTACACCGGCGCCCTCGGCTCGGTGCGCGCGAGGAAATTCGCGCGGAGCAGCGACTCGCGCGCCGCGAGCGGCGACGCCGGCTGGTCGTCCCACTTGACGTAGCCGCGCACGATCGCGCCCTGGTCGCGCGCGGTGTGGATCCAGTCGATCCACGGGCGCCGCAGCGCCGCGTCGACCGGTCCGGTCGCGCCGAGCATCAGCACGGGCATGCGGTCGCACCACGCGTTGAAGATCGCCATCGTCGCGTGGAACAGCCCGACGTTGCTGTGCAGCGCGACCGCGAGCGGCTCGCCGGTCGCCTTCGCGTAGCCGTGCGCGATAGCGACCGCGTGCTCCTCGTGCAGGCACACGAGCATCGACGGGTCGCGGTTGCCGAGGAAGTTGACGAGGCTGTCGTGCAGGCCGCGGAAGCTCGCGCCCGGGACGAGCGCGATCCAGGGCACGCCGGTCGCGCGAAGCGCTTCGGCGGCGGCATCGCTGCCGTACGCGGCCGCGCGGGCGAGCGGCCCGTCGGGTCGCTCGAGGGCCTTCGCCACTAGCGCGGCGGGATCTGGATCAGCGTCGTCAGCTGCTCGGGCGTGAGCTGCGTCGCCGTGAACTTGAGGTCGACGGCGTCCTTCACGATCTGCTCGAGGCCGATGACGCGGTCGGGATCGACGGCCGACTTCGGGAAGAACTCGTCGCGCGTGCGCTTCGCCATCTCGATCGGGATGCCGACGAACTCGGCATAGGTCTTGAGCGCGGCGGGGTCGGCCGAGTACATCCAGTCGATCGTCTCGCGGTAGGCCTTCATGTATCGCTCGACGACCGCCTTGCGCGTCTGCAGCGTCTGCAGGTTGGCGATGTTGACGCGCACCGTCTGGCCCTTGAACACGGCGGCGTCGTTGCCGCTCGCGATCACGCGGATCGCGCCTTCGTCCAGTTGCTTGAGGCCGAACGGC
>DATBSV010000186.1:0-13972 GCA_036559685.1 Casimicrobiaceae bacterium | reverse complement strand
CGAGCGCCTCGAGGTCGAGGGAGGGTCGACGGATGCCGGGCTCAGCCAGCTCGGCAACGACCCGGCCGTGCAGTGGCAGGTGCGCTCGACGCTCGACCTCGCGTACAACCAGGAAGTCGACGTTGCGGTGCGCCACGTCGGCGCGCTTCCCGATCCGACGGTCCCGAGCTACACGGCGCTCGACGCGCGCTGGGCGTGGCGTGCGCGGCCCGGCCTCGAGATCTCGATCGTGGGCCAGAACCTCACCGATCCGCGCCACGTCGAGTGGGGCAACCGCGGCGAGGTCGCGCGCAGCGTCTTCGTCAACGTTCGATGGTCGCTGTAGTCCGCGCCGCCGTTGCGATCGTCGCGCTCGCCGCGAGCGCGCTCGCGTTCGCGCAGGCGCCGCTCGAGCGCGCGGTGAAGGCCGCGTACGTCTACAAGTTCCTGGCGTACGTCGACTGGCCGGCGGCGGCGTTCGACGCGCCGGACGCGCCGTTCGTCATCGGCGTGCTCGGCTCGGATGTGATCGCCGACGAGATTCGACAGATCGTCGCGGGCCGCTCGGTGGGCGAGCGGGCGGTGCAGGTCAAGCGGCTGCGCGAAGGCGAGTCGGCGGCCGGCCTGCACGTCGTGTTCGTCGGCCGCGCGGAGTCCGCGCGCCTGCACGCGCTCGCGCGCTCGGTGCAGGGGCAGCCGACGCTCGTGGTCACCGAGTCTCCGGGGGCGCTGAACGCGGGCAGCGCGATCAACCTCGTCGTGGCGAGCGACGGGCGCGTGCGGTTCGAGATCGCGCTCGATGCCGCGGACCGCAGCGGCCTCAGGCTCAGCTCGCGGCTGCTCGCGCTCGCGCAGACCGTGCGTCCCGGGGGGCCGTGATGCTGCGCACGGTGCGATCGATCCGCGACAAGGTCATGTACGTCGTGCTCGCCACGACGTTCGTGGCGCTCGTCGTCGCGGCGGTCGCGCTGGTCGTCTACGAGACGGTCACCTACCGCGACGGCACGATCGCCGACCTCACGACGCAGGCCGACCTGATCGCGATTACCAGCGCGCCGGCCCTGTCGTTCAACGACCCGGCGGCGGCGAGCGAGAACCTGTCGATGCTGCGGGTCCGGCCAGGCATCCTCGCCGCATCCGTGTACGGGCGCGGCGGCGAGCTGTTCGCGATCTACCGCAAGCCCGACTCGCGCGCCGGGGTGCCGGAGCACCCCGAAACCGACGGTGTTCGCGTCGTCGGCGACCGCATCGCGGTGCAACAGCCGATCGTCGAGCGCGGTGAGCGCGTCGGCACCGTTTACGTCGTCGCCCAGTACGAGTTGATGCGACGGCTCGGCAACTACCTCGTGATACTCGGCGCGGTGCTGGTGCTGAGCCTCGGGGTCGCGTTCATCGTCTCGGCGCTGATGCAGGCGACGGTGACCGCGCCGATCCTCGAGGTCACCGACGTCGCCGAGCGCGTCATCGACCAGCGCGACTTCTCGCTGCGCGTCAAGCGCTCGAGCGACGACGAGGTCGGGACGCTGGTCGACGCGTTCAACGCGATGCTCGGCGAGGTCGGCCGGCGCGCCGAGGAAATCGAGGCTTCGAACCGGTCGCTGCAAACCGAGATGGTCGAGCGGCGCAGCGCCGAGGACGCCCTGCGCGCCGCCGACCGGCGCAAGGACGAGTTCCTCGCGACGCTCGCGCACGAGCTTCGCAATCCGCTCGCGCCGCTGCGGAATGGCCTCGCGCTGCTCAAGCTCGCCAACGAGCGTCCCGACATCGCGAACGACGCGCGCGACATGATGGAGCGCCAGCTCGACCAGATGGTGCGGCTCGTCGACGACCTGCTCGACGTGTCGCGCATCGCGACCGGCAAGCTCGCGCTGCGGCGTGCGCGCGTCGACCTCAAGGACGTGATCACCGCCGCGGTCGAGACCGCGCGCCCGTTCATCGCCGCGCGCGGCCACCGGCTCGAGCTCGCGCTGCCGGACAGGACGCTGCCGCTCGAGGCCGACGCGACGCGCCTCGCGCAGGTGTTCGCGAATCTGCTCAACAACGCGGCGCGCTACACGGAGCCCGGCGGACGCATCACGATCGACGCGCAGGCGGATGGCCGCGAGGTCGTCGTGCGCGTCGTCGACACGGGCATCGGCATCGACCCGGCGATGCTCGACAAGGTGTTCGAGCTCTTCGCGCAGGCCGATCAGTCGCTCGAGCGTCCAACCGCCGGCCTCGGCGTAGGGCTCACGCTCGCGCGCGCGCTCGTCGCGCTGCACGGCGGCACCGTCGTTGCGCGTAGCGAGGGGCGAGGGAAGGGCAGCGAGTTCGTCGTGCGGCTGCCGCTCGCGACGCGAGAGGTGGTCGTCGAGCCCCAGGCGCAACGGCCACTGTCGGGTCTGCGTAGCGCGGGGCACCGCGTGCTCGTCGTCGACGACAACCGCGACTTCGCGTCGAGCCTCGCGATGCTCTTGTCCGAGCTCGGCAACGAGGTGCGCGTCGCCAACGACGGCGCGCAGGGCCTGGACGTGGCGAAGGCGTTCGTGCCGCAGGTCGCGTTCCTCGACATCGGCATGCCCAAGCTCAACGGCTACCGGCTCGCCGAGGCGATGCGCGCGGAGCCCGCGCTCTCGCATACGCATCTCGTCGCGCTGACCGGCTGGGGACAGGAGAAGGACCGCCGCGCGGCGCAGGACGCCGGCTTCGACCGGCACCTCGTCAAGCCGGTCAAGCTCGAGCAGATCCTCGACATCCTCGAGACGCTGCCGGCGCGCGAAAAGGCGGGCGTCGGACCGCCCCGGGAAACGGGGGCGAGCGGAAGCTGACCCGCGGGCGTCGCCCGGGGGCTCTGGCGTATATTCGCCCGATGGGGAACGAAGCACCGGCGCCGGCCAAGCACATCCGGCTCACGTCGCACCCGGTCGAGGGCGCGTGGGGCGCGTTGCCGATCCATTGGGGACGCGCCGATCCGAAAGAGCGCGGCCCGATCGTCGGCAGCACGGCGAACCGCAGCCAGCGCAACGTCATCGGAACGCACAGCGGCAGCTACGGCGTGTATCGCGCGCTTGCAGTCGCGGCCGGCGCGCTGACGCGCGGCCACAAGCCCGACCTGACCAACACCGCGCCGACCGATCCCATCGGCCCGTACCCGGCCTGGGGCGATGCGGACCGCATCGTGTCGATGGACCCGTTCGGCGCGACCGTCGCCGACGTGTTCCGCGACGAGATCGCCGCGGGCTACGACATCCGCCCGACGATCGCCGTCACCAAGGCGCACATCGACCTCCCCGAGGTGCGCGGCGCGATGGCGGCGAAGCGTCTCGCCGCCGACGGCCGCATCCTGCTCGCGAACGGCTCGGCCGTCGTGACCAAGACGGCGATCGAGCCGGTCTGGTGGCTGCCGGGCGTCGCGAAGCGCTTCGGCGTCACCGAGGCCGACCTGCGGCGCGCGCTGTTCGAGGAGACCGGCGGGATGTATCCCGAGCTGGTGACGCGCGGCGACCTCGAGGTGTTCCTGCCGCCGATCGGCGGTCAGACCGCATACGTGTTCGGCGACCCGAAGCACCTCGCCGATCCCTCGGTGACGCTGACCGCGCGCGTGCACGACGAGTGCAACGGCTCCGATGTCTTCGGCTCCGACATCTGCACCTGCCGTCCCTACCTCACCCATTCGATCGAGGAATGCATCCGCGGCGCGCAGGCGGGCGGCGTGGGCCTCGTCGTCTATTGCCGCAAGGAAGGCCGCGCGCTCGGCGAGGTGACCAAGTTCCTCGTCTACAACGCGCGCAAGCGCCAGGTGGGCGGCGACTCCGCCACCAACTATTTCCTGCGCACCGAGTGCGTCGCGGGCGTGCAGGACATGCGCTTCCAGGAGCTGATGCCGGACGTGCTGCAATGGTTCGGCATCCGGCGCGTCCACCGTCTCGTGTCGATGAGCAACATGAAGTACGACGCGATCGTGAAGGGCGGCATCGAGGTGGGCGAGCGCGTCCCGATTCCCGACGAGCTCGTGCCCGCGGACGCGCGCGTCGAGATCGACGCGAAAATGGCGGCCGGCTACTTCACCGAGGGCGACAAGCCGGACGCCGAGCGTCTGAAGACGACCAAGGGTCGCCAATTGTGATCCCCCCGAAGCGCGCGAGCGCGCTTCCCCCCGAGGGGGCCCCCGGCGACCTCGGGACGGCCCTTCGGTCGCCGACTTCGATCCCGCGTTCCTCTTCGACGGCGTCGGACGTTGCGATGCTGCGCGATCCTGCGACGATCCGCGAGCGGTCGGCCAACGTGCTCGACGCGGCGGAGGCAGGGCGCACGCGCCACTTCTCGGTCGACCGGACGCGGCTGCCCGCATGCGCCGAGCTCGTGGCCGGCGTGACGCGCCGGCGGTATCCGTCGCTCGCGATTCCGTACCATAGCCGCTGGCGCCATTTCGAGGCCGGTGGCATCGATCGCGGCGCCGAGCTCGACCGTATGCTATTCGGGCGTGGCGCACACGACGCGGCGCTCGCGCGCATCGACCTCGCGGTCGTGAGCGTGCTGCTCGACGCCGGCGCAGGCGCGGCGTGGACGTACGTCGAGCCCGAGACCGGCGAGCGCTATTCGCGCTCCGAGGGTTTGGGCGTCGCGAGCTTTCGCGCGTTCATGGCCGGAACGTTCTCGTCGACGCGCGGCGACCGGTTCCGCGCCGATGCCCAGGCGCTCGTGTCGACCGACGCAGCGGCGCTGGCACGTATGTTCCAGGCGAGCGACCGCAATCCGATCGTCGGGCTCGAGGGACGAGCCGCGCTGCTGCGCCGGCTCGGCGCCGCGATCGGCGAGCGGCCGTCGGCACCCTTCGCATCGCTGGTCGAGCGTCGCGGCGACGTCGCGGCGGCCGAGATCCTGGGGGTGCTGCTCGAGCACACGAGCGACATCTGGCCGCAGGGCCTCGCGCTCGACGGGGTCGCGCTCGGCGACGTGTGGGCGCACCCGCACGCGGGCGGCCGCGGAGCGACTGCGGGCTACGTGCCTTTCCACAAGCTTTCGCAATGGCTCGCGTACTCGCTGTTCGAGCCGATCGAGCGCGCGGGCAACCGCGTCGTCGCACAGGATGCGCTTACCGCGCTCCCCGAGTACCGCAACGGCGGCCTGCTGCTCGACGCCGGCGTGCTCGCGCTCCGCCATCCCGCCGAGGCGACGCGCCGCCACGCGGTCGGCGGCGAGCTCGTCGTCGAGTGGCGCGCGCTGACCGTCGCGCTGATCGACGCGCTCGCGGACCTCGTCCGCGCGCGGCTCGATCGTCCCGGACTGTCGCTTGCGTGCATCCTCGAAGGCGGCACCTGGGCCGCCGGTCGCGAGCTCGCGCACTCGCTTCGCGGCGGCGAGCCGCCGCTTTCGATCGACAGCGACGCCACCGTGTTCTGACCCATTCCCGAGGTTTCGCCATGCCCGCCGCCCACGTGCTCGACCATCCGCTGATCCAGCACAAGCTCACGCTGATGCGCAAGAAGGAGACGAGCACGACGTCGTTCCGGCGGCTGCTCACCGAGATCGGCACGCTGATGGCGTACGAGGTGACGCGCGAGATGCCGATGCACGACGTCGAGATCGAGACGCCGCTCGAGACGATGACCTCGCGGCTGATCGACGGCAAGAAGCTCGTGTTCGTGCCGATCCTGCGCGCGGGCACGGGGTTGCTCGACGGGTTCCTGTCGGTCGTGCCGGGCGCGCGCGTCGGCCACGTCGGCCTCTACCGCGATCCCAAGACGCTCGTCGCCGTCGAGTACTACTTCAAGATGCCGTCGGGCATGCGCGAGCGCGACGCGATCGTGCTCGACCCGATGCTCGCGACCGGGCATTCGGCCATCGCGGCGGTCGAGCGGCTGAAGGAGACGCACCCGCGCTCGATCCGCTTCGTGTGCCTGGTGTCGTGCCCCGAGGGGATCGCCGCGTTCCACGACGCGCATCCCGACGTACCGATCTACACGGCCGCGGTCGATCGCCAATTGAACGACCACGGCTACATTCTGCCCGGGCTCGGCGACGCCGGCGACAGGATCTTCGGGACGAAATGACCATGGCCCCGTTGTTCGCGGAAATCCGCCGCAACCGCCTGCTCTGGCTGCTGGTCTTCGTGCCGAGGGCGGCGGAGATGGCGTCCGCGTTCTCCGGCGCGCGCAAGAATCGGCTGGACCTGAGCGTGGGCATCGCGCTCGGGAGCGCGTCGCAGATCGCGTTGCTCGTCGCGCCGGTGCTGGTCCTGCTGAGCTACGTGATCGGCCCGACGCCGATGGACCTGCAACTGTGGCCCGGCGCGGTGGTGATGATGCTCATCGCGGCGCTCACCGCGTCGCTGGTCACCAACGGCGGGCGGTCTGCCTGGTTTCTCGGCGTGCTCCTGCTGGGCGTCTACCTGATCTTCGCCATGACGCTGTACCTGTTGCCGCCGCAGGGCGCCTGACGATGGCCGCGCGCGAATCCGTGCTGGATCCGGTCGAACGCGTCTCCGAGATGCTGTTCGGCCTCTTCATGGCGCTCACCTTCGTCGGTGCGATCTCGGTGGCGGAGTCCGGGCGCGCGGAAGTCCGCGACCTGCTCGTCGCCGCGATCGGTTGCAACATCGCCTGGGGCCTTGTCGACGGGGTGATGTACCTCGTGCGCACGATCACCGATCGCGGCCGAGGGCTGACGCTGGTCCGCGCCGTGCGCGCGGCGGCCGACGCGGCGTCGGGGCGAGCCGTGATCAAGGGGGCGCTGACGAGAGGCGCCGAGTTCATGACCGACACAGAGATCGAGGCGATGCGCGGACGGATCGTCGCGTTGCCGACCGTTCCGGAGCGGCCGAGGCTCGAGAAGGACGACCTGCTCGCCGCCCTCGGCGTGCTCCTGATCGTCATCTTCTCCACCTTTCCCGTCGTGCTGCCGTTCCTGATCTTCGACGACATCGCCTGGGCCAAGGGCGTCTCCCGCGCCGTGGCGCTCGCGATGCTGTTCCTCGGCGGGCTCGCCCTCGGTCGCCACGCGGGCTACGGCAGCTGGAAGGTCGGCCTCATGATGGTCGGCGTGGGGTCGGTGGTCGTCGCCGCGGTGATGGCGCTCGGCGGATGACGGTTGCCGCGCAAGCGATCGCGTTCGCCGCTGCCGTTGCAGCCACGGCGGCGCTGGCCGACGAGGGCGCGAACGGCCGCCGCGCGTCGCCGGCCGCGAAACCGTCGTGGGCGTTCGGCATCACCGCCTATCCCACCGTCGTGCGCGGCGGTGACAACTACACGTCGGCCATCGCGGTCGCGGACCGCGGCGCGTTGCACTTCGAAGCGCGCGTCAACTACGAGGCGGAAGGCGCGCGCTCGGCCTTCGTCGGCTGGACGTTCTCCGGGGGCGACGACGTCACCTGGGAGGTGACGCCGATCGTCGGCGGCGCCTGGGGTACCGTCCGGGCGTTCGTGCCGGGCGTCGAGGCGAGCGTCGCCTGGCGTCAATTCGACTTCTACCTGGAAGGCGAGTTCGTCCGCGACAACAAGGAACGCGACGACAGCTATTGGTATGCATGGACCGAGCTCGGCTATCGTCCAGCCGAGTGGCTGCGCCTCGGGCTCGCCGGCCAGCGCACGCGGATCTATGGCGGCGAGCGCGACATCCAGCGCGGGCCGTTCGTGCAGTTCACCTGGGGTCCGGTCACCGTCGGCGGCTACTGGTTCAACCCCGGCTCGAGCGACCAGGTCTTCGTCGGCACGGTCGGCGCGGCCTTCTGACCGCGAGCTCATGACGTCGCTCGTCATTCGCAACGCCGCGCTGCCCGACGGTCGCGCCGGCGTCGACATCCTGTGTGCGGACGGGAAAATCGTCGCCGTCGGCCCCAAGCTGGATGCGAACGCGGCGAAGACGATCGACGCGCGCGGCCTGCTCGTGTCGCCGCCGTTCGTCGACGCGCACTTCCACATCGACTCGACGCTGACCTACGGGATGCCGCGCGTCAACGCGAGCGGCACGCTGCTCGAAGGCATCGCGCTGTGGGGCGAGCTCAAGCCGACGCTGACGCAGGAGGCGATCGCCGATCGAGCGCTCGCGTACTGCGATCTCGCCGTGTCGAAGGGGATGCTCGCGATCCGCTCTCACGTCGACACGTCCGACGCGCGGCTTCTCGCCGTCGAGGCACTGCTCGACGTGCAGAAGCGCGTGAAGCCGTACCTCGACCTGCAGCTCGTGGCGTTCCCGCAGGACGGCGTGCTGCGCGTGCCGGGCGCGCTGCACAACCTCAAGCGCGCGCTCGCGATGGGCGTCGACGTCGTCGGGGGCATCCCGCACTTCGAGCGCACGATGGCCGACGGCGCGGAGAGCGTGCGCGTGCTGTGCGAGATCGCGGCCGACCTCGGCAAGCGCGTCGACATGCATTGCGACGAGAGCGACGACCCGCTTTCGCGCCACGTGGAAACGCTCGCCTACCACACGCAGCGGCTGAAGCTGCACGGCCGGGTGGCGGGCTCGCACCTGACGTCGATGCACTCGATGGACAACTACTACGTGTCGAAGCTGATCCCGCTGATGAAGGAGGCGGGGCTCGCCGCGATCGCGAACCCGCTGATCAACATCACGCTGCAGGGTCGGCACGACACGTACCCCAAGCGCCGCGGCATGACGCGCGTGCCCGAGCTCATGGCCGCGGGCGTGCCGGTCGCGTTCGGCCACGATTGCGTGATGGACCCGTGGTATCCACTGGGCAGCGCCGACATGCTCGAGGTCGCGTCGATGGGATTGCACGTCGCGCAAATGACCGGGCAGGACGCGATGCGCGCGTGCTTCGACGCGGTCACGACGACACCTGCGTCGATTCTCGGTCTCGAAGGCTACGGCCTGGCCCCGGGGTGCCGCGCCGACCTGGTGCTGCTCGAGGCGCGCGATCCGGTCGAGGCGATCCGGTTGCGCGCGACACGTCTCGCCGTCGTGCGCGGCGGCCGTGTCGTGGCGACAACGTCGTCGTCGCGTGCGACACTCGACCTGCCGGGCCGGCCGTCGTCCGTCGACGGCATGCCGCCCCCCCACTAGGAACATGGAATCGATCTATTACGTGATGGCCTGGGCGTGCCATCGCAAGTGCAGGCATTGCTACGAGGACCGCTTCCGTCCCTACGTGCGTGGCGCGCTGGAAAGCGTCGTCGCCGAGGCGGAACGCAACTATCCGCGGATCGTCGACCACTTCCCGACCCGGATGACGTACGTCGATCTCGACGATCCGCGTCCGGACGGCACATTCCCCGAGAAGACCGGACGCATCATCCTGTCGGGCGGCGAGTCGTTGCTCGACGCCGTCCGCCACCGCGTCACCTACCCGGTGATAGAGAGAATCAACGCGAAGTACGCGTCGCAGGGCGGCGTCAAGATCGTCGTGCAGACGACCGGCGACATCCTCACCGACGCGACCGTCGCGGACCTCATGGACCGCGGCGTCTGGATGATCTCGGTCGCGAGCGTCGACGACTTCCACGTCGGGCTCGAAGGCCCCGAGCGGCAGAAGCGCTTCGTCGACAAGCTCTCAGCGATGTTCGAGCGCCATGGCTTGCGGCGCTCGGGACTGTCGGCGACCACGCGCAACTGGCACGAGGAGGAGGGCCCGCTCTACAGCTTCTTCGGCGCGACGCCCGACGCATGGATCGGCAAGCTGTGGCCGCGCGGCCGCGCGTGGCAGAACGGCCTGTCGACCGCGACGCTCGAGGACAACTTCTGCAACCGCTGGTCGGGCGGACTCAAGTTCCTGCAGCACGCGCACAACGGCTCCGAGGTCTCGGTCGAGCCGGATGGCGGCGTCTACCCGTGCTGCATCAAGACCAAGCTGCCGATCGGCAGCCTGCTCGAGGACGACCTCATCGCGATCCTCGACTCGCTGACCGGCGTGTCCGCGTACGAGGCGATCTCGGCGGGACACCCGGAGCGCATGGGCCTCGCGCACGGCTGGTCCGAGGCCAGGTTCGTCGAGCGCAGCGCGACGACGACGCCGAAGGGCGATCGCTACGAGAACCTGTGCATCGGCTGCGACCGTTTCCACGAGGAGGTGCTCGGCCCGATCCTCGAGGCGGCGCGCGAGCGGCGCCGCATCGCGCGCGGCGGTTCCGACATCCCGTCGCGCAAGACCATTCCGCTCGTCAGCGCGGATCGATGATCCGCCGATACCTCCTTGCATTTCTTCTCGCTCTCGCCGCGCCCGCGCATGCGCAGGACGCCGCCTGGAGCGACACGCTCGCCAAGGCGCGCGGCCAGACCGTGCACTGGAACGCGTGGGCCGGCGACGAGAAGACCAACGCGTTCGTCGCGTGGGTGGGCGAGGAGACCGAGAAGCGCTACGGCGTCAAGGTCGTGCACGTCAAGCTCAAGGACACGGCCGAGGCCGTGCAGCGCGTCGTCGCCGAGAAGGCCGCCGCGCGCGACAGCGGCGGGAGCGTCGACCTGATCTGGATCAACGGGCCGAACTTCCTCGCGATGAAGGAGCAGAAGCTGCTCTACGGTCCGTACGCGGAGCGCCTGCCGAACTGGCGCTACGTCGACACGGTGAAGAAGCGCTCGAACCTGATCGACTTCACGATCCCGAACGAAGGCTACGAGTCGCCGTGGCGCATGGCGCAGATCGTGTTCGTCGTCGACGGCAAGCGCGTCACCTCGACGCCGACGACGATCGCCGCGCTCGGCCAGTGGGCGAAGGCGCATCCGGGCCGCTTCACCCACCCGGGCGTGCGCAACTTCCTCGGCGCGACGTTCCTCAAGCAGGCGCTCTACGAGCTCGCGCCGGATCCGTCGGTGCTGCAGCGCCCGGCGACGGATGCCGGCTTCGCGGCGACCACCGCGCCGATGTGGGCGTGGTACGACGCGCTGAAGCCGGCGCTGTGGCGCGGCGGTGCGCAGTTTCCCGAGAACGGCCCCGCGCAGCGCCAGCTCATGAACGACGGCGAGATCGACATGATGATCTCGTTCAACCCGTCCGAGGCCGCGGTATCCGCGCAGGCGGGACTGCTGCCCGACAGCGTGCGCACGTTCGCGCTCGCGAACGGCACGATCGGCAACACGAGCTTCGTCGCGATCCCGTACAACGCGTCGGCGAAGGAGGGCGCGCTGGTCGTCGCCAACTTCCTGCTCGAGCCCGCGACGCAGGCGCGCGCGCAGGACGTGCGCCAGATGGGCAACTTCACGGTGCTCGACCTCGCGAAGCTCGCGCCCGAGGACCGCAAGCGCTTCGACGACCTGCCGCGCCACCCGGCGCTCCCGACCAACGCCGAGCTCGGTACGACGCTGCTCGAGCCGCATCCGTCGTGGATGTCGCGGATCACGGCCGAGTGGGAGCGCCGCTACACCAAGTGAAACCCGTCCGGCTGAAGCCGGACCCACAAGGACGCGCGCCTCCTGTGGGTCCGGCTTCAGCCGGACGCCTTTTCGCGGTTGCGCCGGCGCTCACCGTCGCGACGTTCGCGCTGCCGATCGCCGCCGGGCTTGCCGGCACGCTGGCGCCCGCGTTCGGCTACCTGCCCGCGATCGGTGGGCACGCGTTCTCGCTCGACCCATGGCGCGAGCTGTTCGCGTGGCCGGGCTTCGTCTCGAGCGTGCGGCTGACGCTCGTCACCGGATTCGCCGCGACGCTGATCTCGGCGCTCCTCGCGTTCGGATTCTGTGCGTGGGCCGCGGGCCGGACCTGGGGTCCTCGCGCGGCCGCGTGGCTCGCGCCGATCCTCGCGACGCCGCACTCGGCGTTCGCGATCGGCCTCGCGTTCGTGATCGCGCCGTCGGGCTGGATGGTGCGCGCGCTCTCGCCGTGGCTGACCGGCTTCGACGTGCCGCCCGACGTCGCGACGGTCGGCCACCCGAGCGGCGCGGCGCTCGTGCTCGGCATGGTCGTCAAGGAAGTGCCGTACCTCGTGCTGATGACCACGGCCGCCCTTGCGCAGGTGCGCGCGTCCGAGCATCTCGCCGTCGCGCGCTCGATGGGCTACGGGCCGACCGAGGCGTGGGTGCGCGTCGTGCTGCCGCAGGTGTGGCCGCAGGTGCGGCTGCCGTTTCTCGCCGTGCTCGCCTATTCGCTGTCGGTCGTCGACGTGGCGCTGATCCTCGGCCCCGGCAACCCGCCGACGCTCGCGGTGCTCGCCTTGCGCTGGTTCAGCGATCCCGACCTGCGGCTGTGGTTCCCCGCGGCCGCGGCCGCGTCGCTGCAACTCGTCGTCGTCGTCGCGTCGATCGCCGCGTGGATCGCGCTCGAGCACGTGATCGCGCGCGCAGGGCGCCGCGCTGTCGAGACGGGGCGCCGCGCCAGCACGCTGTCGACGTTGTCATCCCTGTCCGCGACGGGAGTCGGGATGCTCGGCGCGCTGGCGGTCGCGGCGATGGCGGGCATGGCGATATGGTCGGTCTCGGCGCAATGGCGCTTCCCGAACGCATGGCCGAGCGCGTTCGCGTTCGACAACTGGGCGCGGCGGATCGCCGACATCGCGTCGCCCGCGGCGAACACGATCGTGGTCGGCGGGATCGCGACGCTGTGCGCGCTCGCGCTGGCGGTTGCATGCCTCGAGGCCGAGCAACGACGCCGGCGGGCCGGTCCGCCGCCGGCACTCGCGCTTCTCTACCTGCCGCTGCTGGTCCCGCAGGTCGCGTTCCTTTTCGGAGCGCAGGTGCTTCTGGTGCGCGCCGGACTGGATGGCGCGGTGGCCGCCGTCGTGTGGGCGCACCTGATCTACGTGCTGCCCTACCTGTTCCTGTCGCTCGCCGACCCGTGGCGCGCGCTCGACCCGCGCTATGCACGCACGGCGGCGAGCCTCGGCGCGTCCGCGTGGCGCGTGCTCTTCGCCGTCAAGCTGCCGATCCTCGCGCGTCCGGTCGCGATCGCGTGCGCCGTCGCGTTCGCGGTCAGCGTCGGGCTCTACCTGCCGACGCTGTTCGCCGGCAACGGCCGCGTGCCGACGCTGACGACCGAGGCAGTGACGCTGTCGGCCGGGGCGGACCGCCGGATCATCGGCGCCTGGGCGCTCGTGCAGGCGCTGGTGCCGCTCGCCGCCTACCTCGTCGCGGTGCTGGTCCCCGGAAGGCGGGTGACGCGTTGAACGCGCTCGCGCTCGACGGCATCCGCATCGCGCTCGGCAATCGCGCGCTGGTCGACGGCCTCGACCTGACGATCGATCCGGGCCGCTGCGTCACGCTGATGGGGCCGTCGGGGTGCGGCAAGTCGACGCTGCTGGCGTACGTCGCGGGATTCATCGATGCGGCGTTCGACGCGCGCGGACGCGTGCGTGTCGGCGACGACGACGTCACCGCGTGGCCGCCGCAGCAGCGTCGCATCGGCATCCTGTTCCAGGACGATCTCCTGTTTCCGCACCTGACCGTGGGCGGCAACCTGGCGTTCGCGCTCCACGAGCGCGTGCGCGACCGCGACGAGCGGCGCGCGCGCGTCGAGGCGGCGCTGCGCGAGGCCGACCTCGCGGGATTCGCGTCGCGTCATCCGGCGACGCTGTCGGGCGGACAGCGCGCACGCGTCGCGCTGATGCGCACACTGCTCGCCGAGCCGCGCGCGCTGCTGCTCGACGAGCCGTTCGGCAAGCTCGATGCGCCTTTGCGCGACGAGGTCCGTCGATTCGTGTTCGACCATGCGCTCGAGCGCGCGCTCCCGATCCTGCTCGTCACGCACGACGAAGCCGACGCCGACGCAGCGGGCGGCCCGGTACTCCGCTTCGGCGCCTCGGGGCCGTTGTACGGCTGATCAGCGGTCGGCCCGCGACCCCGCTCGCAGGCCGCCGACGGATGCGTCCTACATCGTCCTACATTGCCGGGGCCCCCGGCCCGGCATGATCGCGGCATGGACGAACAACATTCGACCGCCATGGACGCCGCCACGACCAGCCGAGACAAATCGGCGCTGACGCGACGCCGCCTTCTGGATGCCGCGGAGGCGCTCGTCGCCGACGAGGGCTATTCGGCCCCGTCGCATCGCTCGATCGCGCGCCGCGCGGGCGTGCACGTCGCCTTGGTCAACTATCACTACGGCAGCAAGGAGATGCTGCTGGAGGCGGTC
>DATBSV010000185.1:0-6175 GCA_036559685.1 Casimicrobiaceae bacterium | reverse complement strand
CGAGCCTCGACGTGCCGCGGCTCATGCTCGAGGCCGAGCTCGCGCTCGAGCAGGGACGCGCGGGCGAGGCGCTCGCGAAGCTCGACGCGCTCAAGCGCGAGGCCGGCTCCCATACAGCGGCGCTGCGGCTGTCGTTGCGTGCGCTCAATGCCGCGGGGCGTCCGGGCGAGGTGCCGGCGGTCGTCGACCAGCTCGTCCGCCGCAAGGTGTACGACGCCGATCAGGGCGCGATGGTGCGCGCGAGCGCGCAGGCCGAGGTGCTCGCGGGACTCGCGCACGACGCGGCGAGCCTGAAGGACGCGTGGGGCCGGCTGGGCGAGGCCGATCGGCTGCATCCGAAGATCGCGCTCGCGGCGGCGCAGAGCTACGCCCGGCTCGGCGGCGACCGCGAGGCCGTCGATATCGTCGCGCGCAGCCTCGAGCGGGAGTGGAACCCGTCGCTCGTCGCGCTGTTCGGCGAGCTCCGCCCGGCCGACGCGTCGCGGCAGCTCGAGATGGCGGAGCGCTGGCTGCCCGACCATCGGGACGACGCCGCCCTGCTGCGCACGCTGGGACGTCTGTGCGAGCGAGCCGGCCTGTGGGGCAAGGCGCAGTCGTACTACGAGGCGAGCCTCGCCGTCGACGACCACTGGCGCACGCGCGCGATGCTGGCCGGCCTCTACGCGCGGCTCGGCCGCGTCGACGACGCGAATGCGCAGCTCGCCGCGGCGCTGAGGCTCGCGCTCGCCGAGCTCGGCGCGCCGGGGCTCGCGCCGGGCGCAGCCTGATGCCGCTCGCGATCCTCACCTACCACTCGCACCACGTCGTCGGGCCCGACTACGCCGCGAACGACCACGTCGCTCTCGCGCACGACCTCGACGTGCTGACCGACGCGGGCTGGCGCATCGTGCCGCTCGCCGAGATCGTGCGGCTCCAGAAGCACGGGACGCCCGCGCACGTGTGCGCGATCACGTTCGATGACGGGCCCGTGTATGACGTCGACGACGTGAAGCATCCCGAGTACGGGCTGCAGGTCGGCTTCGCGAACGAGATGCGCGCGTTTGCCGCGCGCCGGCCCGGCGCGCAGCCTAAGTTGCACGCGACGAGCTTCGTGATCGCGTCGCCCGACGCGCGGCGCGCGATGGAGGCGAGCGCGGATCCGCGCTATACGTGGCTCGCCCCCGGCTCGATGGGCGAGGCGTGGTGGACGCCGGCGCTCGACAGCGGCCTGATCGGCATCGCCAACCACAGCTGGGACCATCTGCATCCGGCGCTGCCTGCGGTGGCCCACTCGCTCGACGCGCGCGGCGACTTCACGCAAGTGATGACGCTTCCCGACGCCGACGCGCAGGTGCGACGCGCGGCGCGCTACCTCGCGCAGGCGACACGCGGGCGCGCGTCGCCGTTCTTCGCGTACCCGTACGGCCACCACAACGTGTTCCTGGCGCGCGACTACCTGCCGTCGGTCGGGACGTCGGTGTGCGCGGCCGCGTTCACGACCGAGCCGCGGCTCGTGACGATCGACGACTCGCCGTTCCTGCTGCCGCGCCTCGTGTGCGGGGCCGACTGGCGCTCGCCGGACGAGCTCATCGACCAGTTGGTGTAGCGCAGGCCGTAGTCGTCGCGATGCCGCGCAAACGGGATTGCGCGCGGGTCGCGCATGGGCAGGCCAGGAACGCGCTAACGCGCGATATCGCAGGTTTGCGGCGAAGCGGCCTGGCATCCGCCCAGGCATTTGACCTTGCCGTACGAATCCATCGCGGCGCCGCCACCGGGCTGCAACGAGCACATGACCTGGCCGGTGTCGTCGACCGCGCAGAATCCCACGCCGCATTGGACGTTCCCGAACCGGTCCTTGACTGCCCCGCCGCCTTCCTTCGCACACCAGACCTTCCCGTATTGATCGGTGGCGCACTGACCCTTTCCGCAAACGACATTGCCGTACGAGTCCCTGAGGCAATCTCCGGCATCGACGATGGGGCTGCACAGGAGCGCGAGCATCACCAGGCAACGCAAGACCGGACGAGTGTTCATGGGGCGTCACTCCTTTGGCGTCAACGAGGCTCGGGTCGAACGCCGCGGGTGGCTTCGGCGGCGACATGGCAGCGAGGATATCCTCATCGCGTCCGCCCATCTATCCCGGGATCTCGCGCCTCGCCTCCGCCTCCGCCGCGTAGGTGAAGCTGTCCGCGAAGAATTCATCCTCGGGCAGGTTGCGCAAGGACGTGAAGTCGCGCCGCGCCGCGTCGATCATCGCCGGCGCGCCGCACGCGTAGACCTGGTAGCCCGACAGGTCGGCGAAGTCGTCCATCACGGCGCGGTGCACGAGCCCCGTGCGTCCCGGCCAGGCGTCGTCGCGTCCGGGCTCCGACAGCACGGGGATGAACGTGAATATCGGATGGTCCTGCTGCCAGCGCCCCGCGACCTCCGGCATGTAGAGGTCCTTGAGCGCGCGCGCGCCCCAGTAGAGCACCATCGGCCGGTCGATGTCGTGGTGGAGCGCGTGCTCGATCATCGCCTTGATCGGCGCGAATCCGGTCCCGCCGGCGACGAAGATCATCGGCTTGTCGGTCTCCTCGCGCAGGTAGAACGAGCCGAGCGGGCCCTCGAGACGCAGGATCTCGCGCCCCTTGAATTGCGTGAAGACCTGGTCGGTGAAGAAGCCGCCCGGGACCTGCCGCACGTGCAGCTCCAGCAGCGCGTCGTCGTGCGGCGGATTCGCCATCGAGAAGCTGCGCCGCCGGCCGTCTTTCAGCAGGAAGTCGACGTACTGCCCGGCGAGGAACTGCAAGCGCTCGTTCGCCGGCAGCTTGAGCTTGACGATCGCGACGTCGTCGGCGCGGCGCTCGATCGATTCGACCCGGCACGGCAGCCGCTTGATCGGGATGTCACCCGCGCGGCGCACCTCGCGCACCTCGATCGCGAGATCGGTCAGCGGCTTCGCGCAACAGAACAGGGCGAGCCCCTTGCGCTTCTCGTCGTCGGTGAGCGTGGAAGGCTGGTGCGGGCCGTAGTCGACCGTGCCCGACAGGATGCGGCCCTTGCAGGTGCCGCAGGCGCCGTTGCGGCACCCGTACGGCAGCAGGAGATCGGCCTTCATCGCCGCCTCGAGCACCGTCTCGTCGGCGTCGCATGCGAACGCGTGCTCGCCGGGCTTTATGGTAACCTCGAAACGCATGATCCGCGTGCTTCTCGTGGGATGCGGCGACGTCGCGATGCGCGCCGCGGACCTCCTGGCCGGCCGCGCGCGCCTCGTCGGACTCACGCGCCGCGCCGACGACGTCGCGAAGCTTCGCTTGCACGGCGTCGCGCCGATCGTCGGCGACCTCGACGCGCTGCGCACGCTCGCACGATTGCGCCTCGCTCCGTTCGCCGTGATGCACTTCGCGCCGCCGCCGGCGGAGGGCCGCGGCGATCCGCGCACGCGCCGCCTCATCGCGGCATTGTCGGCCGCGCGCAGCATACCACGGCGGTTCGTGTACGTTTCGACGTCGGGCGTGTACGGTGATTGCGCGGGCGCGCGCATCGACGAGTCGCGGCCGCGCCGCGCGACTTCGGCGCGCGCACGGCGTCGCGTCGACGCGGAGGACCGGCTACGTGCGTGGGCCGCGCAGCGCGGGGTCGCGCTGTCGATCGTGCGCGCGCCGGGCATCTACGCCGAGAACCGGCTGCCGCTCGAGCGGATCAGGCAGCAGACGCCAGCGCTCGTGGACGAGCACGACGTCTACACGAATCATATTCACGCCGACGACCTCGCGCGCGTCGCCGTCGCCGCGCTGTTCCGCGGCCGCGCGAACCGCGCCTACCATGCGAGCGACGACGCCGAGCTCAGGATGGGCCAGTGGTTCGACGCCGTTGCCGACGCGCACGGCCTGCCGCGGCCGCCGCGCGTCACGCGGGACGAGGCGGAGCAGCGCATCGCGCCCGCGCTCCTGTCGTTCATGAGCGAGTCGCGCCGTCTC
Organism: Casimicrobiaceae bacterium; assembly: GCA_036559685.1. Taxonomy (GTDB): domain Bacteria; phylum Pseudomonadota; class Gammaproteobacteria; order Burkholderiales; family Casimicrobiaceae; genus VBCG01. The sequence continues at coordinate 2,234 of DATBSV010000185.1, read as the reverse complement.
TCGAATCTGCGGATGAAGCGCGAGCTTCGCGTGAAGCTCCGCTACGCGACGCCGCAGGCGATGTTCGCGGGCGCTGCGTCGCGCGCGCGGCGCCGCCAGATGCCGCTCACGTTCTAGGCGGACCCCGTGGCCGACGACACGCCGCGCGCGACCGCGCGCACGCTCTTTCAGCGGTTCGACGCATGGGAGCGCCTGGTGCGGCTCGACAAGCCGATCGGCATCCTGCTGCTGCTGTGGCCGACACTCACCGCGCTGTGGATCGCCGCGCGCGGGGCGCCGCCGGTCACGCTGGTCGTCATCTTCACGCTCGGCACCGTGCTGATGCGCTCGGCCGGCTGCGCGTTCAACGATTGGGCCGACGTGCGCTACGACTCCCGCGTCGAACGCACACGCCATCGCCCTCTCGTGACCGGCGAGGTCACGCCGCGCGAGGCGCTCGCCGTCGCGGCGGCGCTCGCGGCCGTCGCATTCGTGCTCGCGCTGTTCACCAACCGCGCGACCCTCCTGCTGTCGCTCGCCGCGCTCGCGATCGCCGTCGCCTACCCGTTCTTCAAGCGCTTCTTCGCGCTGCCCCAGGCCTTCCTCGGCATCGCGTTCTCGTTCGGCATCCCGATGGCGTTCGCGGCGGTGCGCGGGAACGTCGGGGAGATCGGCTGGTTGATGCTGCTCTTCAACCTGTTCTGGGTCGTCGCCTACGACACCGAGTACGCGATGGTCGACCGCGACGACGACCTGAAGATCGGGATGCGCACGTCCGCGATCACGTTCGGACGCTTCGACGTGCTGGCGGTCGCGCTGTGCTACGCCGCGTACCTCGCCGGAATGGTGTGGGTCGGCCGCATGGTCGATCTCGGCCCCGTCTACTTCGTCGGGCTGCTCGTCGCCGTCGGCTGCGCCGCGTACCACCTGTGGCTGATCCGCGGGCGCGATCGCGACCGCTGCTTCAAGGCGTTCCTGCACAACCACTGGCTCGGGCTTGCGGTGTTCGCCGGCACCGTCGCCGACTACGCGATCCGCGCGCAGGCATGGCCGAGATCCTTGTAGCGTCGCGGGGCTTGCCCGCTGTGCTTCCCCGCGACGCCCGCGTTCTCGTGCTCGGCAGCTTCCCGGGGATCGCGTCGCTCGCGGCGAAGCAGTACTACGCGCACCCGCGCAACCATTTCTGGCCGGTGATGGCCGCGCTGCTCGACGAGCCGCTGGTCGAGCTCCCCTACGCGCGGCGACTGGCGCGGATGCGCGCGCGGGGCATCGCGTTGTGGGACACGATCGTCGCGTGCGACCGCCACGCGTCGAGCGACCAGTCGATCCGCAACGCCGAGCGCGCCGAAGTCGCGCGCGTGCACCGCGCCGCGCCGCGCATCGAGGTCGTCGCGTTCAACGGCAACACGGCCGCGCGCGCCGCGTCTCGGTGGCGCGACGCGGGCTACGAAACGCTCGCGTTGCCGTCGACGAGCCCGGCCTACACGCGACCACTCGCCGAGAAGCTCGACGCCTGGCGCGCGCTCGCGCGCTGGATCGCATGAATCCGAAGGAGGAGCGATGGAACTTGGACTGACCGACCGTGCGGTCGTCGTGACCGGCGCGAGCAAGGGCATCGGGCTCGCGTGCGCGCGCGCGTTCGCCGCCGAAGGTGCGCGCGTCGCGATCGTGTCGCGCTCGCGCGCGAACCTCGACGCGGCGCTCGGCGCGCTGCCGCGCGCCAAGCACCGCGTGGTTGCGATCGCCGCCGACCTCGTGCGCATCGACGAGGCGAAGCGCGCGATCGACGAGGCGGTTCGCGCGCTCGGGCCGATCGACGTGCTGGTCAACTCGGCCGGCGCCGCGCGACGCTACCCGCCCGACGAGCTGTCCGCGCAGGGCTGGCACGATGCGATGGACGCGAAGTTCTTCAGCTACATCCACCCGACCGACCTCGTCGTCAAGGCGATGGGCGCGCGCGGTCGCGGCGCGATCGTCAACATCGTCGGCCAGGGCGGCAAGGTCGCGAGCCCGGTCCATCTGCCGGGCGGCGCCGCGAACGCGGCGCTGATGCTTGCGACGGTCGGCCTGGCGACCGCGTACGCGCCGAAGGGCGTGCGCGTCAATGCGATCAACCCGGGGTCGACGTTGACCGGCCGTGTGCAGGAAGGGCTCGCCGCGGAGGCGCGCATGACCGGTCTCGCCGAAGCGGTGCTCCTCGAGCGCATGCAGCAGCGGATACCGCTCGGCCGGCTCGGCACGCCCGAGGAAATCGC